>JBKOZG010000006.1:0-5743 GCA_046725775.1 Actinomycetota bacterium
CGCATCTGCACCATGTTTCCGCGAGCACCGGAGTGCACCATCATGTAGATCGGATTGGTCTTCTCGAAGTTGTTCTCCATCGCGGTACCGAGACGAGAGGTCGCATCGGTCCAGATCTCGATCAGCTCCTGACGACGCTCGTCGTCTGTGATCAGGCCCCGCTCGTACTGCTTGTCGATCTTGTTCGCCCGATCCTCATAGGTGGCGAGAATCTGCGGCTTGTCAGCCGGAGTGCTGACGTCTCCGATGGAAACGGTGACTCCAGACCGGGTCGCCCAGTGGAAGCCAAGATCCTTCAGCTGGTCGAGGCAATGGGCTACCTCTACCTTCGGGTAGCGCTCGGCAAGATCGTTGACGATCTGGCCCAGCTGCTTCTTGCCCACCTCATAGTCGGCATACGCGTAGTCGTCGGGCAATGCCTCGTTGAACAGCGCACGGCCCAGCGTGGTCTCCAGCAAGATCGAGCCTCCTGCCGACAAGGTCTTGCCCTCTGGCGGGACGATGTCGCTGAGCCGGAGCTTGATCTTGGCCTGGACCGAGAGCTCGCCGCGATCGAAGGCCATCAAAGCCTCGGCCACCGAGCCGAAGGCCCGCCCCTCACCCACTGCGCCATCGCGCTGCATGGTGAGGAAGTAGGTGCCGATGATCATGTCCTGGGTAGGCATTGTCACCGGACGACCGTCGGCAGGCTTCAAGATGTTGTTGGTCGAGAGCATCAAGATCCTGGCCTCAGCCTGGGCCTCCGCACTCAATGGCAGGTGGACTGCCATCTGGTCTCCGTCGAAGTCGGCGTTGAATGCTGTACAGACCAGTGGGTGAATCTGGATGGCCTTGCCCTCGATCAGCTGCGGCTCAAACGCCTGGATGCCGAGCCGGTGCAGCGTAGGCGCGCGATTCAGCAGCACTGGATGTTCGGAGATGACCTCCTCCAGCACGTCCCATACGACCGGGCGCTGCCGCTCGACCATCCGCTTGGCCGACTTGATGTTCTGCGCGTGGTTGAGATCGTCCAGTCGCTTCATCACGAACGGCTTGAACAGCTCCAACGCCATCGCCTTGGGCAAACCACACTGGTGCAGCTTGAGCTGGGGGCCGACCACAATGACCGAACGGCCGGAGTAGTCGACGCGCTTACCAAGCAAGTTCTGCCGGAAGCGACCCTGCTTCCCCTTCAGCATGTCGGAAATCGACTTGAGCGGACGGTTGCCCGGACCGGTGACCGGACGGCCCCGGCGGCCGTTGTCGAACAGCGAGTCCACGGCCTCCTGAAGCATCCGCTTTTCATTGTTGACAATGATTTCGGGCGCACCGAGATCAAGCAGCCGCTTCAGCCGGTTGTTGCGGTTGATGACTCGCCGATATAGGTCATTCAGGTCCGAAGTGGCGAACCGGCCACCATCAAGTTGCACCATCGGGCGCAGGTCCGGCGGGATGACTGGAACACAGTCCAGCACCATGCCGGTGGGGCTGTTCTTCGTGGTGAGGAACGCCGAGACCACCTTGAGCCGCTTCAACGCGCGGGTTTTGCGCTGACCTTTGCCGACCTGGATGGTTTCACGCAGATCGGCAGCCTCGGCCTCGAGATCAAATGTCTCCAGCCGCTTCTGAATCGCGTCAGCGCCCATGGAACCTGAGAAGTACTTACCGAACCGGTTCTTCATCTCCCGATACAGCACTTCATCACCCTCGAGGTCTTGCACCTTGAGGTTCTTGAAGCGGTTCCAGACTGCCTCGAGCCGATCCAGTTCACGCTGGGCCCGGTCGCGCAGCTGCTTGACCTCGCGCTCTGCGCCCTCACGAACTTTGCGCTTGGCGTCCGCCTTGGCACCCTCCGCCTCCAGAGCGGCAGTGTCTTCCTCAAGCTTCCTCATCCGGTTCTCGATATCAGAGTCCCGGCGACCTTCGATCTGCTTGCGCTCAACGTCGATCTTGGCCTCGAGTGAGGACAGGTCCCGATGCCGGGCTTCCTCATCGACGTTGGTGATCATGTACGCCGCAAAGTAGATGACCTTTTCCAGGTCCTTCGGAGCGATGTCGAGCAAGTAGCCAAGGCGCGACGGGACACCCTTGAAATACCAGATGTGGGTCACCGGAGCAGCGAGCTCGATGTGGCCCATCCGCTCGCGGCGCACCTTGGATCGAGTCACCTCGACGCCACAGCGCTCACAGATGATGCCCTTGAAGCGCACCCGCTTGTACTTGCCGCAGTAGCACTCCCAGTCCCGGGTCGGGCCGAAGATCTTCTCGCAGAACAGGCCATCACGCTCCGGCTTGAGCGTCCGGTAGTTGATCGTCTCCGGCTTCTTCACTTCACCATGCGACCACTTGCGAATCTCGTCGGCAGTGGCCAGGCCGATGCGGATCTCGTCGAAGAAGTTCACGTCGAGCATTCTTTGGTTATCTCTCTTCTATCAATACGCGATATCTCAAGTTGTCGATGGACTGAATCCCCACCTCCGCCGACTTGTCAGCGCGCGTGGTCGCGGGAGCGACCACTGACGCTGGCATGTCGGCAAGAGAGGGAAGCACTCAGACTTCTTCGACTCCGCCGAGGGAGTCACCGGGGCGCCGCGATAGGTCGATACCGAAGTCCTCAGACGAGCGGTAATCGTCCTCGGAGTCTCGCAACTCCACCTCCGTACCGTCGCTGGACAACACCTCGACGTTGAGGCACAGCGACTTCATCTCCTTGACCAGCACCTTGAACGACTCCGGGATGCCAGGCTCAGGAATGTTCTCGCCCTTGACGATGGCCTCATAGACCTTGACCCGACCGGGGACGTCATCGGACTTGATGGTGAGCAGTTCCTGCAAGGCCCAGGCCGCGCCGTACGCCTCCAGCGCCCAGACCTCCATCTCGCCGAACCGCTGTCCACCGAACTGGGCCTTGCCCCCCAGCGGCTGCTGGGTGATCATCGAGTAAGGCCCGGTCGAGCGCGCGTGGATCTTGTCGTCGACCAGGTGGTGCAGCTTGAGCATGTAGATGTAGCCGACACCGACCGGCTCAGGGAACGGCTCACCGGAGCGGCCGTCGAAAAGCTGGGCCTTGCCTTCGGCGTTCACCAGTCGCTGGCCGTCCCCAGTCGGCAAGGTCTGGCCGAGCAGGCCTGTGATCTCCTCTTCAGTGGCACCCTCGAAGACGGGGGTAGCCAACCTGGCCGGGCCCTCTACGTGGCTGAAACCCACGCCCCGCAGCCGGTCGGCCCAGTCGGTCTTCTTCACACCGTCCAGATCCCAGCCCTGCTTGGCGACCCAGCCCAGGTGAGTCTCCAGGACCTGACCGACATTCATCCGGCTTGGCACACCCAGCGGGTTGAGGACAATGTCGACTGGAGTCCCATCCTCGAGGAAGGGCATATCCTCAATCGGCAAGATCTTGGAAATGACGCCCTTGTTGCCGTGCCGCCCGGCGAGCTTGTCACCGTCCTGGATCTTGCGCTTCTGAGCCACATAGACCCGGACCAATTGGTTGACCCCGGGCGAAAGCTCGTCATCTGCGTCGCGATCAAAGACGCGTACGCCAATGACCGTGCCCGACTCGCCGTGTGGCACCTTGAGGGAGGTGTCACGGACCTCGCGCGCCTTCTCACCGAAGATCGCCCGCAGCAGGCGCTCCTCGGGGGTCAATTCCGTCTCGCCCTTTGGGGTGACCTTGCCAACCAGGATGTCGCCGGTGGATACCTCTGCGCCGATCCGGATGATGCCGCGCTCGTCCAAGTCGGCGAGCATCTCCTCGCTGACGTTGGGGATGTCGCGGGTGATCTCCTCTGCACCCAGCTTGGTGTCGCGAGCGTCGACCTCGTGCTCCTCGATGTGGATTGAGGTGAGCACGTCATCTTGGACGAGCCGCTGGCTGAGGATGATGGCGTCCTCGTAGTTGTGACCCTCCCAAGGCATGAACGCGACCAGGAGGTTGCGACCAAGGGCCATCTCGGCGTGATCAGTACAGGGACCGTCAGCGAGCGGTGTTGCCTTCTCGATCCGCTGGCCAACGTTCACCAGCGGGCGCTGGTTGATGCAGGTGCCCTGGTTCGAGCGACGGAACTTGCTGAGCCGGTAGGTTTTGAATGTGCCGTCGTCGTGCGCGACGTCGATCAGGTCCGCGCTCACCGCGGTGACCACGCCGGCCTGGGTGGCTACCGTCACATCGCCCGCATCCACTGCGCCGCGGTATTCCATGCCGGTACCGACGAAGGGTGCCTCCGACTTGATCAGCGGCACAGCCTGACGCTGCATGTTCGAGCCCATGAGCGCGCGTGAAGCATCGTCGTGCTCGAGGAAGGGAATCATCGCGGTCGCTACCGACACCATCTGGCGCGGTGACACATCCATGTAGTGCACTTCGTTGGCTGGCACCGTGTCGACCTCGCCGTGACGCTTGCGGACCAGCACTCGATCCTCGGTGAAGCGGCCCTTGTCGTCTAGCTTGGCGTTTGCCTGCGCAGTGACGTACCGGTCCTCCTCGTCCGCAGTCAGATAGTGGATCTGATCTGTGACGTGGCCTTTCTCCACCTTCCGATACGGGGTCTCGACGAAGCCAAAGGCGTTCACGCGAGCGAACGAGGCGAGGGAGCCGATCAGACCGATGTTTGGACCCTCAGGGGTCTCGATCGGACACATCCGGCCATAGTGGGACGGATGCACGTCGCGAACCTCCATGCCAGCACGATCCCGGGACAGGCCACCCGGACCGAGCGCTGAGAGCCGCCTCTTGTGCGTCAGGCCCGCCACGGGATTGGTCTGGTCCATGAATTGAGACAGCTGCGAGGTACCGAAGAACTCCTTCAGCGCTGCAACAACCGGCCTGATGTTGATCAGGGTCTGCGGCGTGATCGCCTCGACGTCCTGAGTGGTCATGCGGTCCCGAACCACCCGCTCCATTCGGCCCAGCCCGGTGCGCAACTGGTTCTGGATCAGCTCGCCGACCGTACGCAGCCGCCGATTGCCGAAGTGGTCGATGTCGTCCTCTTCCACGAGCAGCTCACCTCGCGGTGACTCCAGAGTCTGCTTGCCCTCGTGAAGGGCAGCCACAAAGTGAATGGCGGCGACAATGTCATCGATGGTCAGCACTTGACGATCAAACGGCAATTCCAGACCAAGCTTCTTGTTGATCTTGTAACGGCCAACCTTGGCCAGGTCGTAGCGCTTCGGGTTGAAGTAGTAGTTCTCCAGCAATCCTTGGGCAGCCTCGCGGGTAGGCGGCTCCCCGGGGCGCAGCTTGCGATAGATGTCCAGCAGCGCCTCATCCTGGGTGGTGGTGTGGTCCTTCTCCAGGGTGAGCCGCATCGACTCGTACTTGCCGAACTGGTCCAGGATCTGCGCATCCGTCCAGCCAAGCGCCTTGAGCAGCACCGTCACGTTTTGCTTGCGCTTGCGGTCAAGCCGGACGCCGACCATGTCACGCTTGTCGATTTCGAACTCGAGCCAAGCACCTCGCGACGGGATGATCTTGCAGGTGAAGATGTCCTTGTCGGATGTCTTGTCGGTGGTCTGCTCGAAGTAGACGCCGGGCGAGCGCACCAGTTGTGAAACGACGACCCGTTCCGTCCCGTTGATGACGAAGGTGCCCTTGTCGGTCATCAACGGGAAGTCGCCCATGAAAACCGTCTGGCTCTTGATCTCACCGGTCTCGTTGTTCATGAACTCGGCGGTGACGAAGAGCGGGGCGGCGTAGGTGACGTCACGCTCCTTGCATTCGTCAACGGTGTTCTTCGGCGGCTCGAACCGGTGATCCCGGAAAGAG
>JBKOZG010000382.1:0-5481 GCA_046725775.1 Actinomycetota bacterium
CCTCCAGGACGGCGGCCCCCTCCACTTCCGCCAGGTCATCGTCCTCTGAAGCCAAGCCGCCGATCTGCGAGGCAGGTCACGCCTCACGCCGCCAGGCCAGACGCAAACCCTTCGGGCCGGTGCCGGTGGACCTTGACCCCTGGACGAGAGCCACGCCATAAGCTAGGTGCTCGGCATTTCACAAGCGGTGTCACGCGAAGATTTGCTGCGTCTCCGGCCTGTTTGGAAAATATCGGGGCTATCACCTAGACACTTGGCGAAGTTTGCGCGCTACTGGATGGTAGGGCCCGTACAGGGGGGGAGGGACTCCAGTCGGGTGGCGGCGAAAGGTCTGAACCGGCTGGAGTCTCCCTGCTGGCGCACCTATGCGGCGCTATTGAGTCCGCCCGCGGGGCGGTCCCGCCACTCGGGGGAATGTTCCGGCGGTGCATCAGCCGACGACAGTCCTCGGTGTACTAGGAGGCCAGACCGACAATGGCCCTCCTCGGCATCCAACACCGCAACCTGTCGGGTCAAATAAAGCTCTTGCACCCTCGCACGAGCGCGGACACGCTGCAGGCCGGAGCGTCCGGGCCGTACGGAATCGGCCGTCGTACGCGAAGTTTCCCAACGGTAGCCGTTGCGGGGGGTGCGTCGTCGTGGGCGACGTCGACAATCGCGACGGCGGCACGCTTTGGATCGCCAGCCTCCTTGCCGGCATTCGCGCGGAAGTTGCGGCGGTACGCGCCGGCAGTGTCGGAGTAGTCGGCGATCTCGCTGTCCGGCAGGGTCTCGGCCGCGGAGTTCCCGGCCCAGTCGATGGCGAAGCCGCTCGGCGAGATGAGCACGACCCGGATGCCCAGCGGCCCGACCTCCTGCGCGAGCGACTCGGACAGCCGCCCCTCGACGGCGAAACTCATCACTGTAAATGCCGGTGGTCACCGACTGGGCAAGGGCCACCATGGCGCGCACGGAGGCGAGCCCGTCTTCGGCGGTCGCGCCGCGGGGGGTGGCGCCGGTGGTGGCGGCGTTGACTAGATCCTCGATCTGCAGGCGGAACACGTTGGCATCCTCGCCGATGGGCTGGTGATATTGGTCGTCCTTGACTGAGAAGGTCTGCACTTCGGCGGCGCGGAGGTGCCAGGGGTTGAACAGCTTCCCGATCACGCTGCCCTCGCAGCCGTAGACCTGGAAGCCTTCCCACCAATCCGTCCGCACTGCGATGGTGAGGTCGAGCTGTCCGAGGCAGCCGTTGGCGTAGGCAACCTCGAGGAACAGCAGTAGGTGTCGGCCTTGGTCGACAGCCGCGCCCGGATCGCCTCTAGCGGGCCGCCGAGATAGCGGGCCGTGTCGAGCATGTGGCTGCCGTGGCCGAGGATGAGGTAGCGCTGTCGGTCGGCCTTGGGGTTACCGGGCGGTCGGCGGGCCGCAGCGCAAGACTCGATGATCGGCTGCAGGGTGTCGGTGACGCTGTAGCGGTATGTGGAGTCGCAATACCAGTGCCTGAGCCCGATCAGCTCGCCGATCTCGTCGCCGATGACGTCGCGGACTTGTTCTTCTCCGGCATCACTATCACTCTGCACGGCGGCCCCGCCCGGGCCCGCCGGTTCCTGCCAGCTTGGCCCAGGCCTGGACCGCTCAGTTCGCCCTCCCGGTGGTACCCGGCGGACCGTCGAGCACGGTGGGCACGTACTCCAACAGTTGGAGCCCTCCGTCGAAGGTGCGGCTCTCGACCAGGTCGAGCCTGAGGTCTGGATATCCGTCGTAGATCCGATCTTGGCCGGTCGCACCGGTGACGACCGGGAAGACGACAACCCGGAAGCGATCCACCAATTCGGCCGTGATCAGCGATCGGCACAGACTCACACTGCCCAGCGTGCGCATCTCGATGCGGCTGTCTTCCTTCATCGCTCGCACGGCTTCCACCGCGTCTCCGGTGACCAGTCGCGTATTGGCCCACCCCAGCGGCTCGGTCAGGGTCGCGGAAAAGACCACCTTCGACACCGGGTCCAGCTGGTCGACCCCTTCCTCGCCGCCTGCGGCGAATTCTGCCATCAGCCGGTAGGTCCTCGCTCCCATCAAAACGGTGTGCTCGGGCTGTTCGCCAAGCCAGCCGAGATACTCGGGGCTTTCCATGCCCCACCAACCCGGCCAGCCCTCAGCGGCCCCGTAGCCGTCGAGCGAGGTGATGAAGTCGACCATGAGTGTTCCCATCAGATTCCTTCCGTCCAAACGCAAGCCGTTTCTCCACGCTAGAACGCGATGGCCGGGCGCACCAAGGCCAAATCGCGGCAGTGCGACCAGACCAAGCGACTGAGCGGCCTGGTAGCCGTCACTGGGGGTTGTGTCCCAGTTCCTGAGCGGTCAAGATCAACTGTGTTCGCTCCGTGTTCGCTCCCGACCTGATAGCGGGCCAGCACGATGCACCACGTGCACCCAAGTGGACGCTCACGGATGACGGGTCAGCCGGGCGCAACCTTCGCAACGAGAAGGTCCCAATGGCTCCCAAACCCCGCCCGCACCCGGCGCGGATGCTGGCTGAGTCGAGGGCCCGGCATCACCAGTCTGGAGATCCTGGCCGGCCAGTCTGACGGCGATGAGTCTCGCAGTGGTCTCCAGTCTGTACCCACACTAATCAACCGCACTCGAGGAGAACGACATGACCGCTACCTACACCTTCGACATCTTTTCCACCCTCGACGGCTACGGCTCCTACACCGCCACGCCAACTGGGCGGATACTGGGGCAAGCAAGGTCCCGAGTTCCTCGACCGGTCGCCTTGCCTTGTACAGCACAGAGCAGCGGAGGGTCTTCGGGGCCAACACCTATCGGCAGTTCGCGCAGCTGCTGGGCTCGAGCACCGAGCCCGACGAGCTCGACCCGGTGAACGCTCGGATGAGAAGCCTGCCGGCAACGGTGGTGTCGTCGACGCTGGAAGGCCCCCTCGACTGGCCGGACGCGACCGTCGTGAGCGGTGACGCCGTTGACATCGTCGCTCGGCTGAAGGAGGAGTCCGAGGTGCCCTTGCGCTCGCACGGCAGCCTGTCGTTGAACCGGGCGCTGATGGCCGCCGGCCTGGTCGACTATGTCCAGCTGACGCTTTTTCCTGCCGTCAGCGGTCAGACCGGAGCGGAACCGATCTTCCAGGGTGCGGCCGACTTCGACCTGGAGCTGGTCGAGAGCCAGACGCTCGACCGCCACATCCTAGAGCTCATCTACCGCCCCACACCCCATTGACCTGTACGGATTCGAAGAGGATCCCTAGGCTGCTCCGTTCCAGTTGCGAAGACATCCTCGGCAGGGGGCAACCGAGTGCAATCACTCACGGCATGTTCCAGTCGCCGGTCTCGATAGGGGAGATGTGATGAGTCAGCAGTCGGTGATGTCGGGTATTGCCCAGTCCTTGGGGAACGGCCCGGCTGGCTCGCTGTACTAACAGGGTGCTTAGTTCGAGCCTATTCCGTTGGGCGCATCGATGGTGATCTGAAAAGCAGTGGCGATCGGTCCGCTGCGCCGGCTGAACACGCGGTCCAGCCCTATGTCATCAGCGGGTTGTCGATGGCATGGAAGAGGTCAGGGGTTCGAGTCCCCTTAGCTCCGCCATTGTTGCCTTACTCGAACCCTCGCAACGCGCGATGCGGTCGAGCACGGGTCACCGGCACTATCTCTCCCGCGGCGTCCATATGGACGCCTTGCTGTACGCGTACGCTGTGGTCTCGCGTACGGCACGCCGTCAGGTGGCTGAGCGCGCTGGGCTCTACACAGCCAAGCCCGTATCCTACTGATCAAAAGGTCTACGCCGCGCACGTTCGGTGCGCAGGTACACGGTCAGGTTGACCAAAGCGAGGGTCGCCGCCGCGATAGCGCCCGCCCACCAGTACCAGCTGCCCTCCGTCACGGCGGCCACGATCAAACCCGCGGCCAGCAAGACTTCCGTACCGGCGAGCCCAAGTCCCCACCACCGGGGGAACAAACCTGTGCTCACGCTTGGAGCGTATTCGGTCAACCTGGGCCCAACGTCGTGACCTAAACAGCACGGATTGCTCATTTTGCAGCACTCGCCGACTTCATCGCGACTCTCGTCAAGGAGCCCCAGTGACGAGTCGCCGCGGCCGAGGCGAGGATTCGGTGTATCTCGATGGCGACCGCTGGCGAGGCGCGGCCTCCCTTGGTTACGGCCCCGACGGTCGACGGATCCGCAAGAAGGTGAGTGGCGCCACGAAAGCCGAAGTGCTGCGCAAGCTGAGAGACTTGCGGTCCGAACTCAACGCCGGCCTGCCAGATCCCGATGATCGGGTGACAGTCGCACGTTTCTTGGAGCGATGGCTGACAGCACGCCTTCCGGGGACAAGTGAGCGAGAAGACCCTGGACAGCTACGCGGACACGGTGCGTCTTCACATCACGCCATCGTTAGGGCGAAAGGCTCTGCGCAAGCTGACAGTCGCCGATGTTGATCAGCTCCTCGCCTGGAAGCGCGACGCCGGATATAGCGCCAACACGGTCCGCATCATTCGAGCCGTTCTTCGCCGTGCTCTGAAACAAGCCGAGCGGAAAGGCTTTGGTTTCGCGGAATGAAGCCGCGCTCTCCGTCGCACCGCGCATTCGGAGCGACGAAGGTCGAGCCCTCTCGGTCGACCAGGCACGAGCCCTGCTGGAGCGGGTACGAAGCTCGCGAGAGGAGCCGTTGCTGACCGTGATGCTGGCGTTTGGGCTGCGGCGTGGAGAGGCGTTGGGCCTGCACTGGTCGGCTCTGGACTGGGATGCGGCGACGCTGAAGGTCTCACACGCGTGAGTTCGGGACCATACGGCGACCTCCGAGCGACGCACGCATCTAGTGATCGGCGAGCTCAAGGGCCCGCTCACGTCGAACCCTCTTCCTGACGCCGGAGCTGGTTGAACTGCTGCGGCGCCACCGTGCTCGTCTGGCTGAGGAGCGGATGGCAATCGGACCGGCGTGGCAGGAGCACGACTTGATCTTTCCGAGCGCCATCTGCACACCGCATGACCCGGATAACGTGTCGCACTGGTTCTCTCGGATCGGCCGGCGGGCTGGACTTGGCCACTGGCATCTACATGAGCTGCGCCACTCAGGGGCATCGTTTGATGCACGCCCAAGGTACGGATCTCTACGTGGTCTCCGAAGTTCTCGGACATTCGAGCGTCGCCATCACCAGAGACGTTTACGGGCGTCTCGTCGAAGGCCAGAAGCGCGCAGCTGCCGCTCGGATGTACGAGTCGGCGCTGCTCGCGCCGAATGGCTCCCGCAATGGCTCCCAGAACTCACCTGCACCGGACGCGGATGCTGGCTGAACCCAATAAGGACGGTTTTGACTGATATGACCTGAGTCAGTCCTCTTCCCAAACACCTCCGGAGGTGTCAGAAGGGATCCATCTGATTCCTTTGAGGATCTGGCGTTGGCGCGCCGGTCCTCCTGACGCCCTCCGGAGGTGGGTTATGTCTATCAATGGTGCACCGGTGATGGCGGCGACGGTGGTCGCGG
>JBKOZG010000461.1:0-12875 GCA_046725775.1 Actinomycetota bacterium
TCAGGCCCGGTCCAACCATCGGCGTCGACTCCATCACCTGCACCACCGAAGCCGAAGCTGTTCGGCTGGCCCACCGTGATCATCACTGCCGTGGTTGCGTTCAGCCTCGGCGGCATCACTGCCGTGGTTGCGCTCAGCCTCGTCGGCATCTTTGTCGGCTCAGGAGATGACACCGCCACGACGGCAGAGCCGACCGCGACTGTCACCGCGACCGCGACCGCTGAGGCCGAATCAGCTACTGCCAGCAAGGCTCCCGCGGCGAAGAAGACCACCGAGCCGGAGCCCGGGAGCACCATGGACGAGGGCACCTACGAGATAGGTGTGGACGCAAATCCGGGCCGATACAAGACCCGGGTTCCAGCGGACTCCCCGGGCTGTTACTGGGAGAAACTGAAGGACGACAGCGGCGGGTTCGATTCGGTCATCGCCAACGGCGAGGTGAACGCTGGTGGTCGTGTGTCGATCACTGTGAAGCGGGGCGAGTTTTTCAACTCAGAAGACTGCGGTACGTGGACGAGGGTCTGACTAGACCGGGGGTCTGCTGGCCGTTCTCGACTCTGATCTCATGGCCGCTTTAACCGCCAGCCTCCAAAACAAGCGGCCTCGGTTGACGTTGACCCGCCCGCCAGATCTAGGGCATCGAGCAATCGGATGCGTTCAGGGTCCGGTAACTCGGATGCCCGCAGCGCAAGTTCCCTCGCCATTCGCACCGGCTTCCGAGCACCCCACCGTTGGGCTGCCATCTGCCGCGCCCCACCGCTCACCTGCGTATCGCTCATACGCAGAGTCTATCTCAAACCCTCAATCTCAGATTTAGACTTCTGCTATGCCATGGGCTGCACCCAAAGCACCAATGGGAGAACGCGGTTACGGATACACCTATCAGAAGCTATGCAAAGCACTACTCCCTGCCGCCTACGGCACACCCTGCGTACGCTGCGGGTTGCCGATGCTCCCCGGGCAGAAACTGCACCTCGACCACGACGACTACGACCGCACCAGACTCAGAGGCTTCGCACACGCCGAATGCAACATCCGAGCAGCAGCACGGAAAGCACGAGCCAAACAGATCGCGGCTAAACAGAAAGCCAACAAAGCCAGTACACCGATGGTGAACGCCTCGCGTTTTCTCTGAGGCGCAAACTTGGTCACCCGCGAGTGATCTCGTTTCCACTCACGGCGATTTGAGGTAACGCTATCGCGATGGGGCACCCGTGTATCGGTCCTATGCCTGGAAAAAGACGCTGGGAGACGCGATTAGTGACCTGGGCGCTCAGGGGAGGGAAAGGGACCCTGCACGAGGGTCCACCTGATGTTCAGCGTCCACGCCTCTCTTTGGTGTGCGTAGGGTCATGATCACGGTCAGGATGGCGGAGATGGTGATGGTGGCGACCGTGAGGTAGCCGGTGCCGGGAGGGCTGTCCCAGTCGGCTTCGCTGAAGTTGATCATGACCACATACTCAACGATCATGTGGATGGCACCAAAGGCCGTCGCACCTCACAGCACCACCACCAGGCGCAAGACGCCGCGACGGCGAACCTCCGGCTGCCATGCCAAGATAACGACCAATGCAACGACCGCAGCCAACTCGCTGTTTAACAACAGCATCAAGGGGATAGAGCTGGGTCTGAGGGCAAGGGCGGCCAGACCGAGAACTGCCGCAACGATCTTGGTCCTCGACTGCCACCGCAGCCCGAGAACGAGCGCGAGCCACGCCACCCCGAGGAGCACCATCGCGACCACTTGCAGCTCAGTCTCCCACGGCCCCTGGTCTCCATCCATCCGCCGCAAACACAAGTCAGAGAACTTGCCGCCGACGGATTCGTCGCCTTGGATGATGCTGCCAAGGAGCATGCTCCCCCGACAGGGCAGCCAGTGCAGATAAGTCGACCAGCCGGCGGCAGCGGCCGCAGCCAGCATCAAAGCCGCCGTCAGCAACCACGGCCAACGCTGCTCCCTCACGCTCAGACCGTACCGACTCCTCGGAACTCAGGTGAGTCAATAGCCAATTTCACTCGGGGAGAGTGATACACCGGCAGGGGGTAACCCCCTTCGGGGAGAGAGATTTTGGTCCCTCGCCATTGACCGGTGGCTCCCCCTCAAAAAACGCGCGATGCGATCCGCGAGCCTTCAGGATCAACACTGGCTCGCGGCGTCATGCTTGGTTGTCGTCGCCCCACGTTTCGACGGTTAGGCGTTGATACCAGCGGCGCCGCTCCCGTCGAGCAGGTGTCTGTTGCTGCTGGATGTCGGTGACTGTTTGTTTGAGGCTCCCAAAGCTCCAAGCCGGTTTCCACAAGTGGCCCAGTGGTGGTTTGACCCGATGATTAGCTGGATAACTTGTCGAACACTAGTTCTATCCGCGTGGGGCGTGATGATTGAAATAACGTTTGTGGACAACAAGATGAAAGTGTTCTCCACGGCAACCAAGTACGACATCATCGACGATTGGTACGTCCTGATGGACGATGACGGTAAGGAGAAAGGCCGAGCCGTGGCGAGCAAGGTCCGCGATATTGAACAAGTCGACGAGGACCAGTGGTGGGGCCCGCCACCTTTGGCGAGCCTCCCGGGGCCAAAGTTCAGCTTGCCGCAAAGCCAGTGAGTGGGCTGCGGTCAACGTCTTCGGTCATGCTGCTACCTATCCGTGTCGGTGGTTGATGTTGGGCCGGGTCATGTCGACTCCTGCCCAGACTCCGAACCGTTCCTGTCTCGCCTCGGCGGCCGCGCCGCACGGTTCGATGACGGGGCAACCGTGGCACATCCGTGCAGCCTGGGCGCGTTCGGCTTTGAGGTCACTGAGCCACAGCTCGCTGCTCACCGGGTCACTGCAGTGCGTTCGCTGGCCACGACTGGCGAGGTCGACGAGCGCACGGGTCAGGGCGCTTGTTTCATTGCGGCCTTGGTTGGGGATGATGGTGGCTACGCGCATCGTGGTCACGGGTTGGCCAGCTCCAGCAGCACGTCCGCGTGGCATGGCCGATCGAGTGGGCAGAAGCACATGAGGTCATGGCCCGTTAGCTCACCCAGCCGTTGATACAAATCTGTATCGGGTAGCCATTCTGGATAGAGCCGCACCGCTGTCTCTGCATCAGGTACGCCGGGTGTACCAACTACGAACGGGTTGCCCCACTTGTGTGGACGAGCTACCGAGATTGCGCCGTCGGGTTTGCGCCAGCCTTTGGTGCGGCGTTGCTGAACACGCCTAGGTGTGGTGGTCATGCCGCGGTCCCTTCGTTTCGTTTATTGATCAGCGCGGCGAGCGCCGATTGGGCGCAGACCTTGTGCGCCGGGCGGCCGACATCGTCGAGTAATAGCGCTAGCTGGGAGCAGTGGATGCACGCCAATTGCTTGCCGCGGTTCCAGCGGTTGGGGTGGGACCAGTCGAGATGCATTACAGTGCCGCCCCTCGCCGTGCCCGTGCCAGGCTGCGGCTGAGCAGCGCGGGTTGGGCAGGTCGAACGGTCGGTCGCATGAGGGGCAAGGGTCGCCCGAAGAATCCACAGATACCGCCTGAGGTACCGCATACTTCCTTGTGGGTAGTACCTGCGGTATCTGTGGCGGTACCTGTGCGCAGCATCCATGTGTGGACTTGCTCACTGCCAAACCCGAATCGGTCCGTATCGGCCACCTTGCGGCGAGCGTTTTTCAGGGTCTGCTCGGCGTAGCCGACTGCTTTGCCAGCGGCGAGCACATCTTTGACCTGCGCCGTTCCTCCAGCCTCGGCCAAGTACGCCTTAATCCAGCTGGCGGCGTCGCGGCGCTCTTCCGGATCGCCAGCATCACCACGGGATTCACGGAGTAAATCAGCAACTGATCGATCCGACTCGCCGGTAAAGGCGAACCTGCCTGTATCAGCTATGCCGAGCTTCGTCTCAATCGCAACGGTCTCGATGGCATAGGTGAGGCTCGGCAGATCATCTCGACCGAGCGAGTTCTTCACCTGCGTCATCACCCGAGTGCCATCGGAGTCATCACGCGCGAATCCGAAGAGCGAGCGGGGCACATCCCGGAACGCATGCGACCCGGACAACAAGGTTGCAGCGTCGGTGCCGCTGGCCTTGTTGAAGTGGGCGATGCCCAAGATGACTGCGCCAGGAGGTCAGTTAGATAGCGTCGTAGCGGCGATAATGCTAATCGATACGAGAACTTTGGTTTGTGGTATGTGCGGCCGCCGCATTGGCGATATCGCCTGCGTTAACAGTGATGTGGCGTTAGTTCGGGCGCCACGTCGCGTTGGCATACCGCATGGGACGCCGAAAGGCCCCCGCCTTGACGTTTCGCATGCTCAGGGCAACAACGCACCACGTAATGCGAATGCCCGAATCTTCGTCGATGAATCCGGCGACCGTTTCCGGATCGTTCATGAACACAAACGTAGTGGCCGCGGCCCATTAGACCGCACAATCACAGCAACCACCTTGGAAAAGATGTACGCCGACGCGGTCGCTTCAGATCAGCGCGAGGTTGCGCTTCGCTAACCGATCAGACTCGGTCGCCTCTTGAGTCGTTGCGCTGCCGCCTTGGCCCGTGCGTCAGCAGCGCTGGCTCCGTAGCGTTCCAACATCACATCCGACGACCAGCCGGCCAGCCGCTTAAGGTCGCGTTCCTGCCCCCCCACTCATCAAGAAGTCATGGGCGAAGGTGTGGCGGAACTGGTGCGGGTGGACATCTTGGATCCCGGCGAGTTCGCCCCGGTACCTGACACGGTCCCTAGCACCATCCGCTGACAGGGCGCCTCGTTGCGTGAGGAACAGGGCATCCAGGTGAGCCCAGCGATGTTGTGCTCGCATCCGGATGTATCGGTCGAGGGCGCGGGTAGTACGGGCACTGAAGTAGGCGGCTCGGCGCTTGCGGCCCTTGCCCAGCACAATCGCCATTCCTTGGTCAAGGTCCATGTCATCGACGCGTAGACCGCACGCCTCGCTGATCCGTACACCGCAGTCGAGTAGCAGCCTGATTAGTGCTTCGTCGCGGCGGTCGGCGAATTCTCGCCCGTTGCAGGCTTTGAGCAAGGCGGCGAGTTCGCCGTCGCTGATCACCGGTACCGGTTTCATTTTCAGGGTGGGAGGCGACAGGGGTGGCCATCGGATTGGCGGGGAGTTCGCCTTCCTCGACCAGCCAGCTGCAGAACCGGAAAGGCCGCGGTATCGAACCTTCACGGTGCCGGGTTCGTGGGTGTCGCTGAGCACCGCCAACCATTCACGGATGGCCGCCTGGTTGAGTTCATCTAGGGTAGCCGTTCGGCCTTCGCTTTCGAGCCACCGGGAGAAGAACGTCACCGCTTGCCCGTACAGCCTGAGTGTGTTGGGGCTGCGTCCTTCGGCTCGGAGATGCCGAAGGAATGAGCGCTGCAAATCTTGCAGGTGCGAGGTCACGGCTGCTAGTTATCAGGAGAGTAAGCGCTGTCCTACACCGCAACACTCATGCAAGCCCCTCTTTTTCCTTTGTCTCATTAGTCATTCGGCTCGGTTGCACCCTAGATGGCTCGCCAGGCATCTTCGGATAGTCGGGGGGATATGGCATTTCCGCGCCGCCGTACTTGCCGGTGCCCAACTCCCGCTCATCGCGGGCATACATCTCCAGCGCAGCGTCGAGGCTGCGTGGCTGCAGCTCATAGAAGGATTGCCAGGCGTCCCCAATTTCGGCGAACCGACCTGGCATTGAGCTGACGGTGAAGTCACCGGGGGAGACGTCGCTTAGCTCCTCCCAGGTCAACGGCGCCGAGACGAGGGCGGTGGGTGTTGGTCGGATGGAGTAGGCCGAGGCGATGGTCCGATCTCGAGCCATCTGATTGAAATCCACGAAGATGCGGGCGCCGCGCTCCTCTTTCCACCAGCTCACTGTGACGTGGTCAGGCATTCGGCGGGACAGCTCGCGGCCCAGTGCGATCACGGCGTGCCGAGCTTCGATGAAGCCGTAGGTGGGTTCAATCGGCACGAACACATGAACACCCCGGCCACCACTGGTCTTGGGAAACCCGACGAGACCTGCATCCTCCAGCACGGAGCGCAGCTCATGCGCGGCGCGCACCGCATCGGCGAAGTCAGTGCCCGGCTGTGGGTCAAGATCAATGCGCAGCTGGTCGACCTTCTCGGTGTCCTGCCGAGTCACCGGCCACGGGTGGTATCGAAGCGTGCCCAGGTTCGCCATCCAGGCGATGGTTGCGAGCTCGGTCGCGCAGACCTCGTCGGCGGTCCGCCCGGACGGGAAGGTGATGGTAACCGTCTCCACCCACTCGGGCACGCCCTTGGAGGGCGCTCGTTTTTGGTAGAACGCCTCGCCATGCGAGTCGCTGCGGGTGCTGAGCTTTACGTCGGGCCGGTATCCGCCAGGCCAGCGCTCCATCGTGACTGGCCGATCCTTGAGGGCAGGAAAGATGCCGTCTCCAACGGTGATCACGTAGGAGACGATGTCCAGCTTGGTCAGCCCGACGTCTGGGAAGTAAATCTTGTCTGGGCTGGTCACCCTTACGTTGCGCTTACCGACCTCGAGCTCAACCGCTGGCACCGGCATGGCGTCAGCATAGGTGAGTACTGTCGGGAACAGGCATACCGCGTTGGGCTGTTGGCAGATAGGCCCGCAACGGAGAGGCAGACATGACCGACACGCAGAAGAACCCGGCCGCCCAGGTCGGCAAAGTCGTCAAATCCGAGGCTGAGTGGCGCGCCCAACTCAACCCACTGGAGTACAAGGTCCTCCGTGAAGCGGGCACCGAGCGCCCGTTCACCGGCGAGTACACCGACACCAAGACCGAGGGCGTGTATCGCTGCAAGGCATGTGGCACAGAGCTGTTTCGTAGCGACCAAAAGTTTGAGTCACACTGCGGTTGGCCCTCGTTCTTCGCACCCCTGGCCGAAGATCGGGTGCGCTACATCGAGGACGGCTCGCTTTTCATGAAGCGAGTCGAGGTCCGATGCGCAACGTGCGACTCACACCTTGGGCACGTTTTTGCCGGCGAGGGTTACGACACCCCGACGGACTTGCGCTATTGCATCAACTCGGTCTCGCTCACCCTTGAGCCGGCTCGTTCTTGACGCCTCACCAAAGGGCGAGGATCCCGCTGAGTTCTCGTCGCCGGCCCGTGTAGAAGGGCACCTCTTCGCGGGTGTGGCGGCGCGCGGCCGCAGCACGAAGGGCCCGCATCAGGTCGACGATACGATGCAGCTCGTCGGCCTCGAACGCCAGCATCCACTCGTAGTCGCCGAGGGCGAAGGATGAGACGGTGTTGGCCCGTACGTCGGGATAGGGCCGGGCCATCATGCCGTGCTCGGTGAGCATGGCGCGCCGCTCCTCCTCCGGAAGCAGATACCACTCGTACGAGCGCACGAATGGATAGACACAGAGGTACGCCTTGGGTTCCTCGTCCTCCATGAACGCCGGCACGTGTCCCTTGTTGAACTCTGCGGGACGATGCAACGCCAGCTGTGACCAGACCGGCACCAGATGTGCACCCAAATCAGAGCGGCGTACGGCGTGATAGGCGTCCTGCAGGGTGTCGGAGTTCGGCGCGTGCCACCAAACCATCAGATCGGCATCGGCACGCAGACCGGCGACGTCGTACCAGCCACGGATCACCAGGTCATCGTCTTGTGTGACATGATCGATCGCCTTCAGCGCTGCATCCGCGGTCTCGTACGCCGGGTCATCCAGCTGACCCTCTCGCTTGAACACCGACCACATGGTGTAGCGAATCGTCGAGTTGATCTCGCGCGCCCTCATCTCCCGCTCTCCTCTAGTTGATCTCCGCTCTTGATCATGTCATTACGGTCGAAGCCAAAGTCAGCCGCGAGAGCGTCGACCGCAGCCCGTGCGGAGCCCAGACAGGCCGCGATCCCCACCCCGTCCAGCGCTGCACCGGCCACCGCCAATCCCGGTCTGCCCGACACCTCTGAGCGCAGCTGGGCGACGAGATCTCTATGTCCGACCTGGTACTGCGGCAATGCGCCACCCCAGCGGTTCACCACACCATGGACGAGCGTGGCCGTCTCCCATCCGGGGATAGTCAAGGCCTCACTGAAGGTGCGATCAATGAGTGCGCGGTCGCTGAACTGGAGACTCGTCGGGTCCCCATGCCGTCCAATGCTCATTCGGACGATCTCGGCCCCCGAGCCCCAGGCCCGACGCGCTTGGGAGGCAACCCAAGGCCACTTGACCGAAGAGTACGTCAACGCCTTTATCGTCGGCAGTTCGCCGGGCGGCACCAGGAGCCCGGAGGCGTCCGATCGCACTCCCCGCACCACCATGGTGATGACCGCTACTGACGCATACGGCAGACGAGCGAGCTCCTGCGCCGAGTCCACCAGACCGGAGAGCAGTCGCCCAGTCGCTGTGGCAGGTGCGGTGAGCAACACTCCATCGGCCATGATCATCTCTGGTGCGCCGGCAGCGCCCACGACCAGCTGAAATCTCCCAGCTACGTGATCAATCGCTCGGACCGCCGCACCCGGCCGCAGCACAACCCCACGCCGATCAAGATCATCAACAAGTGTGTCGACCATGATCGACACACCGCCACGGAGCCCAGCAAACACCGGACCGTCCTGTTCCTTCTGAGCTATCGCTTGGGCGTGCCGAAGCAGAGAGCCACCGCCCTTGGCACGCGCGAACAGCTCATGGGCCACCGCATCGAAAGAGAGTCGCCGGGCGTATCCGGCGTAAACCCCGCCCAGCAGCGGCTCCAGGAGTCGATCGGTCACCTCTGCGCCAAACCGTTCTTCGACATAACGCCCAATGGCTACGTCGTGATCAAGGGCGGGCGCGGGCCGTTCTGGCTCTGACGCCGCCGTCCGCCAACCTTGAGCCGATAGCAAACCGGCCAGTTGGGGTACGTCAGTCGGCACGCCGAGAATCGAGGCCGGCATCGCGTGCAGATGACCGCCTACCAGCAATTGGGGCTTGGTCTCACTCGGATGCACCACGCGAGAGCCCAAGGCGAGTTCATCGATCAACCGCAGACCCTCGGGACGCAGCGCCAGGATCGACTCAGCACCACCGTCAAGGCGTACCCCGTTCATCGCAACCGGGGCAAGCTTGCCGCCCCATCGGTTCCCAGCCTCGAGCACGATGACCTCAACACCTTGCAGGGCGAGCAAGCGGGCTGCACTGAGCCCAGTGATTCCGCCGCCAACGACAACAACTCTGATCATCGTCCACCCGCCGCAGATATACCGGCCAGCTCTTCACGAGCCTCACGCCGCAGCTGAGCACTCTCGGTGTGAACCAGCTCGACGATCATGGCCAGGACTTCAGGGTCAGCGTCCGGCGGTACACCATGCCCGAGGTTGAAGATATGACCGGGCGCGACAGCACCTGATGAGATCACCTCCCGGACGCGCTCGGAGAGCACCGGCCACGGAGCAGACAGCAGCGCGGGATTGAGGTTCCCCTGCAGGGCATAACGATGGCCGACTCGGCGACTGGCCTCCGCGAGCGGCAGCCGCCAATCCACACCGATGACGTCCGCTCCAGCCGCACCCATCAGCTCCAACAGCTCAGACGTACCAACGCCGAAGTGGATCCGAGGCACTCGCGCATCAGCTAGGGCCTGCAGCACCCGGGCCGAGTAGGGCTGCGCGTACCGCCGGTAGTCCTCGACACTAAGGCTGCCAGCCCAGGAGTCGAACAGCTGCACGACCGTAGCGCCGGCGGCCACCTGCGCCTGCAGAAAGACCGCAGACAGCTCAGCCAACCGGACACACATCGCGTGCCATACCGAGGGCTCCCTGATCATCAGGGCCTTTGTTGCCGCGTAATCGCGGCTTGGCCCGCCCTCAACTAGATAGCTGGCCAGGGTGAACGGTGCGCCTGCAAAGCCGATTAGCGGAACGTTGCCGAGCTGGCTCGTGATGAGGCCGACGGCTTCGCTGACGTACCACAAACGCGCAGGATCCAACGGCGCCAGCTGCTCGAGATCACCTCGCGTCCGGATCGGACGAGCGATGACTGGGCCGCGACCGGAGACGATCTCCAGGTCCACTCCGGCTGCTTTCAGCGGCACCATGATGTCGGAATACAAGACCGCGGCGTCAACGCCGTAGCGGCGCACAGGTTGCATCGTGATCTCGGCCACCAGCTTCGGCTGCATGCAGCTCTCGAGCATCCCAATGCCTTTTCGGCTGGCTCGATATTCGGGAAGCGAACGCCCAGCCTGTCTCATGAACCACACCGGCACCCGATCGTTCGGGTGAACCCTTCGGCATGCAGCCACTAGCAGAGGGACATCCGAAGCTACGCCAGGCACTCGTGAATCTTTTCACGGTGAGGAAGCGCGGCGCGTCGGAAGTCCCGCCTAGGGGTGGCCGAATACGCTCATCGGATGGCAGCGAACAGCGACGCGGATCTGGCGCCGGACGCTTTTCGTCGGGCCGTTGAGGACCTGATGTCTGCGCCTTGGCGCGCCGAGTTGCACGTCGAGGAGCTCCCTGCTCCGCAGCGCATCGCGCCGTATTCAGCAGCGATCACTGCCGATGTTGTGGCGAATGGTGACGAGGTGGGCAGCGGTCGTTTCGTCCTGCTCCATGATCCGGCCGGCAACCCCGCCTGGCACGGGACCTTCCGCTGCGTCACCTTCGCGCGGGCCGATCTCGATCCTGAGATGGCGACAGACCCTTTGTTGGCGGGGGTGGGCTGGTCCTGGCTCATCGATGCACTCGGGAGCCATGGGGCTAACTACGATGCACCGAGCGGCACCGTGACGTCGGTGTCCAGCGAGTCTTTCGGTGGGATGGCCGGGGAGGCGCCGCGCGCTGAGATCGAAGTCCGGGCCTCGTGGACTCCATTGCTGGATGAGGGTGCCGGGCTCAACCTTCATCTGGCAGCGTGGGCTGAACTACTCTGTACCCTAGCTGGCCTGCCCCCGCTGGCCGCCGGAGTGGTGATGATGCCCTCTCGGCGTAAACCGCCGAGCCGAAGTTCCCGGAGACGTTGACCGAAGTACCGCTAAGCACAGCTGATCTTGATCAGGAATCGGAGTTGCTCACAGAGCCCTCTGACGGCGTGCCACCTCTCGTCAATACTCCGCAAGCCTTGCAAGACGCGGTGATCGCGTTGCGTGGTGGACTTGGCCCGGTCGCGATGGACGCGGAGCGGGCACACGGCTTTCGGTACAGCCAGCGCGCCTATCTCATTCAACTACGGCGTGCTGGGTCTGGAACACATCTAGTGGATCCGACTGGGTTCGGCCAGCCGGCCGACCTGTCTGCCCTCGGTACCGCCGTTTCGGAGGCCGAGTGGATCATTCACGCTGCCGGTCAGGACCTGCCGTGTCTGTACGAGGTGGGACTGGTTCCCACAACCCTGTTCGACACCGAACTCGCCGCCCGCCTGCTCGGTTATCCACGGGTCGCCCTCGGCACCATGATCGAAGAGCTGCTCGGCGTACGGCTGCTGAAGGAGCACTCGGCTTCAGACTGGTCCAAGCGGCCGCTCCCGGAAGAGTGGCTGATCTATGCCGCCCTGGATGTCGAGCTCTTGATCGAGTTACGCCACGAGCTCTCCGCCCGCCTGGTGGAAACTGGCAAATGGCCATGGGCAGATCAAGAGTTCGCGGCACTGGTTGCGAACGCTGGCGTCAGCCCTGAACCGCGACGCGACCCCTGGCGCCGAACGTCTGGCATCCATCATGTCCACTCCCGTCGCGGCCTGGCGTACGTCGCCGAGCTTTGGTACGCCCGTGATGCGATCGCGCAGCGACTGGACCGCGCCCCCAGCAGGATCCTGCCCGACGTCGCGATCACCGAGCTGGCTGCACACAAACATCCGGATCGTGCCACCCTCCGGAGCATTCCGGCCTTCTCGCGCCGCCAGGCAAGACGTGCCGAGGCCAGCTGGATCGACGCGCTTGACGTGGTGGCAGGGATGCCAGAAAGTGCCCTCCCGCCGATGCACGTCCCCAACGACGGCCCGCCGCAGTCTCGGCTGTGGCCGGCGAAGAATCCTGGGGCCGCCGCCCGGCTCGCGGCTATGCGCGGTGCGCTGTTGGCGATCGCTGAACGGTACGAGCTCCCGATGGAGAACCTGCTCACACCGGACCACCTACGCCGCCTGGCCTGGCGCCCGCCATCCCCATTGACCGAGGAGTCGGTTGATCAGGCGCTCGCCGATCACGGTGCCCGCCTGTGGCAGCGCGAGCTGACCGTCACGACCATCACTCGCCTGCTGGCGCAGCCCTTGCCTTCCTGATCATCGCGAGCCTGGCGGCCTGCAGAGCCCTGGGTCACGGCCGCCCATTCTCCGCGCACGAGATCTATGAGGCGCGATGAAGGCAGGCCCGCACGCGGCAACCCAAGGCTCTGGAAATTCCCTCAAAACTTCACTCCAGCCGATCTCTCAGCCCCCGATTCACGCGTGATTTGCGGCAACAAGCTGCAGCTGGAGTGAGGTTTTTTGGGAGGTTCGGGCTCACGGAAGCGTCTTCACCGTATGTGACGCTGAATCAGTCGATCAAGTGCTGGTGGCCTGGACCCCGGTAAGCGTGCGCTGATGTCGCCGCAATCACCCCGCTGCTGGCCCACCCGTCGCCTCTTGATCATCGTAGAGACGTCCACTCATGGCAGATCGTGAAACGACTTGCCGAGCAAGCTGATGCCCCTCCTCGATCATGCTCACCGGATTGGCTGCGTAGCCGAGCACCAGGCCAGGTCGCTTCGCCCCTTTGGCAGTGCCAGGGGTTGCACCTTCACACCCCGGGAGTAGGCCGCGGCTGCAACATCAACATCGGCGAAATCTGCCGCAAAGGTGATCATGAGGTGAGACACGTGCCAAAGTCCCCTGAGATGGGTCCGTTCATCGGAGGGCTGCTTCTCGGTGGCTTTGGCATGGTGCTGGTCGGCGGCAGTGTCGCTGTCTCAGAGGTTCTGATGCTCCGCTGTTG
>JBKOZG010000169.1:0-6450 GCA_046725775.1 Actinomycetota bacterium
CGGAGTCATGGCCCACAACCTGGCCAAGATCGCCGCCCTGACCGCCTAACCGGCCGCCAGTGGCCAACCACGGTGGCCGAACACCCATACCCCGAATCCGGCCAACAGCGACCAACCCACTTCTTCAGGTCCTAGTAGCTAGATGCAAGGCTGCCTGGCCGGCCGAGTTCGCTCCGCCGATGACGTATACCTCTTGGCCAACTAGTGCGGGCGCTTCGACGCCGGCGGCCCCATAGAAGACCCCGCTGCCGACGAAGCGGTCCAGGCCCGGGATCCCGAGACGGCGGTAAGTCACGCCGGTCGCAATGATCACCGACCGGGCAAGGGCCTCGGTTCCATCGTCGAGCCTTACGACGTGATGATCGGCGCGAGGCAAGACACCGTCGGCTCGGTGCGTAAACACAAATTCAGCCCTTAACAGTACGGCCTGCTGCCAAGCATGGTGCGCCAGTTCACCGCCACTCAGGCCCCGTGGGACGCCCAGAAAATTGCGGATCAGTGAACTGGTGCCGGCCTGGCCACCGATCGCCAGCTGCTCAATGACCACGGTCCGCAACCCTTCGGAGGCTCCATACACTGCAGCTGCCAGCCCGGCCGGCCCAGCACCCAGAATCGCCAGATCGTAGACCTGGCCAGCGGGCTGCACCTGTATACCGTGTGCGTCGGCAATGTCGGCGAAGCTTGGATTGTGCATTACCGAACCGTCGTGCCGGATCAGGGCAGGGAGCCGAGCCAGGTCAACTGAGAAGTCGCGGAGCAACTGTTGCCCGTGCGGCGATTCCACGGGGCAAAAGCGAATGGCACCCCGTTTCGGTTCAGGACCTCCCGCAGGTCGTGGCTGCGCGGCGCCCGTTGCTCACCGACGATGCGATACACCACGTGATGCGGCCGATGGGTAATCGTCCAGGCGCTCAGCGCTTCTTGCACCTGCGGATCCAGCCACTCCTCCGGAGTCACCCAACCCTTGACAACCCAGAAGTCGATCCGGCCTAGCGCGATCGCCCGCTGCAACGCCGCCAACTCTGTGAAGGGAATCCGCGTGTGATGGCGATCCATCGCCACCAACAACACTCGACTCGCGCACGCGGTAGTCCGGCTCAAAGCGGCGAACGAGCGCCACCTCGGTTGCCGTACGGTCCTGCCGATCCGCATCTACGATGACCAACACCGCGGCCGCGAGCGAAGCCAGGTGAGCCGACTCGGAGTGCTCTGCCATAGCCTCCTCCCTTATGAGTTGTCCTGGGAGCCGCCCCTACTACCACACTGCCAGCCCGTGTCTCTCCATATTGCTGACAGACTTTGTTGCACGAACATACGTCCTGCTACCTGCACTCTCTGATCTGATCAGTCGGGCGCTGTCGAGCACCGGTGACAGTGCTCGCTGTCAGTTGACACGCTGAGCCAATGCGCGTACCTGTACGGTGTGAAAATCATGAAGCTGGCCTGGCTAGGTACTCGTACGAAGAACTTCCAACCGACCGTTGACTTTTTTCAAGAGGTCTTGGGCCTTCGATCGGAACTCGATCTTCCTGGATTCCGTGTGTTGAAGTTGCCGGACGGTAGCAAGGTTGAGGTCTTTGGACCCGACAGCGACGTCAATCGCCATTTCACGACGGGTCCTGTCGCAGGCTTCCTTGTTGACGATGTCGAGGCGGCCGCCATTGAGCTTCGGTCCAACAGGATTGAAATCCTCTTGCTCACTGAGCAGGACGAAAGCGGTAATGCCTGGGTGCACTTCCGCGCGCCGGACGGCAACATCTATGAGTTCACCCAAGATCCTGGCGTTTCGCGGCCGCACTAGGAACCGTCCAAGCGGCTTGTAATTGCACAGAAACCCCCTATCGGAGGGGTGCAGGCTGATGACCGGCCTCCGGCCCGACAGCATGTGAGGGAGGTATGGAAGAGCCTTCGATTCGTACGCCTGATCAGCGGCTCCGGGTTTTTGTCAGTTCGACTCTTGCTGAGTTGGCCGAGGAACGTGGGGCTGTGCACGGCGCGATCGAACGACTCCAGCTGACACCGGTGATGTTCGAGCTTGGGGCGCGTCCGCACCCTCCCCGGAATCTTTACCGGGCCTACCTTGAGCAGAGCCACATTTTCGTCGGTATCTACTGGCAACGCTACGGTTGGGTTGCGCCGGGCGAGACGGTTTCTGGCTTGGAGGATGAGTACCTCTTGTCGAATGGGATGCCGCGGCTGCTATATGTGAAAGCTCCGGCTGAAGAGCGCGAGCCGCGTTTGGGTCAGCTTCTGAGACGGATCCAAGGCGACGATACGGCCTCCTACAAGTCGTTTCGGAGTTCTGATGAGCTGGCACGCCTGGTGGCTGCCGATTTGGCGGTGTTGTTGAGTGAGCGGTTCACGAGCAGGCGGCTGCCGACCGGGGTAGTGACGTTCCTTTTCGTGGAGATCAGTGGTGGCGGTGTCGAGCTGGCCGAGTCGGTTTCCGGCGAGGCCGCACAGGCGTTGATGAAGCAGGTTGAGGCGCTGCGACGGGTCATCAGGTCTCGGGGCGGATATCTCTTCGGTGCTTCGGATCAAACGGTGAGGGCTGCTTTTGATCATCCGGTTGAGGCGCTCACCGCGGTCGCGGAGCTTCGGTCGGTTCTGGAGGATGTTTCCCCAGCCGATAGCGGTTCGCTGATGTTTCGTGCTGCGTTGCATTCCGGGGTCGCGGACGCTCGCCAAGGTATGCAGGGTGACGGCTATGTCGGTCCGACGGTGCTTCGCGCTGACCGGTTACTGGCGGCGGCTCACGTCGGCCAGGTGCTGCTTTCTGCTGCGGTCGTCGATCTTCTTGGCAGCGCTTTGCCGTCTCCGCTCGGCTTGCGCTCACTTGGCCCACACCGTCTGTATGGGCAAGGGCGCGGCGAAGAGATTCATCAGCTCGTGCTGCCTGGACTGCCGACCGATTTTCCTCCGCTTCAAACCTTTGAGGGCTCCCGGGATAACTTGCCGATCCCGCTGACCAGTTTTGTCGGCAGACAGCGTGAGCTCTCCGAACTGAAGCAGACAGTGCAGGCTTCCCGGCTGGTCACTCTCACAGGGGTCGGGGGAGCGGGCAAGTCACGCCTTGCCGTTGCAGCCGCATCCGAACTTCGTGGCGCTTTCCCCGACGGTGTCTGTCTGGTCCAGCTTGCGCCGCTGAGTGATTCTGATCAGATCGCCTCTGCGATAGCCGCATCAGTCGGGATACCGGAGGATCCCCAACGACCGCTCGTTGAAACATTGACAGCGCAGCTGCAATCCAAGCAGACCCTGATAGTGATTGATAACTGTGAGCATCTTCTCGCTAGCTGCGCCGAGCTGATCGCGGCATTACTGCAAAGTTCTGCCCGTCTGCGCATTCTCGCTACAAGTCGGGAGGCGCTTGCTGTACCGGGCGAGGTCATCATCCCGGTTCCGCCGCTTGCGGTTCCTCCCGAGGCGACTGACCTTGCAGCATTGGGAGAGTTCTCCGCTGTCAGCTTGGTCCTGGATCGAGCACTCGCCGTGCGGCCAAGCTTTACGATCACCCCTGCCAACACGGCTGCGGTGATTGAGATCGTCACTCGGCTCGACGGGATTCCACTCGCGCTCGAGCTTGCCGCGGCTCGGGTCAAACTGCTCTCGGCGGAGCAGATTGCGGACCGTCTGTCCGACAGATTCCGTCTACTCAGTGGTGGAGGGCGGACCGTCTTGCCCCGGCAGCAAACGCTGCGGGGCGCGATCGACTGGGGTTATGACCTTCTGGAGGCGGCGGAGCGTGCGCTGCTGCGACGCCTGGCAGTCTTCGCTGGCAGCTGGACCGTCGATGCCGCCATGGTGGTCTGTTCTGACTCTCGGGTTGAGGCTGAAGAGGTTCTCGAATTGCTCGGGCGGCTGGTCGACAAGTCGTTGGTTGTAGTGATAGAGGGCGTGGAGGAGAACCGTTTCGGGCTGCTGGAGACAATCCGCCAATACGGGCGTGAGCGCTTGCTGGAGGCCGGCGAAGCGGATCTGATTGAATCGGCGCATCGAGACTGGTGCCGCTCTCTCGTCAAATCAGCAGCGGCCCAGCTGCGCGGGGGCGCGGAGCAGGTGCGCTCGCTGGAGCTATTGGAGACGGATCGCGCCGATCGCTGTAGGCGCGGCGTGGTTCTGGTACCTCCGCGGCCATTGGGACGAAGCCGGCCGATGGCTCGGCCAGAGTCTGGCTGTTGAGGGCGCGGACCCTATGCTGCGAGCAGAGGGCGAAGCCTGGGCGGCACTGTTTCACTGGAGGCGGGAAGAGATCGATGCGGCCAAGGGGTATGCCCAGAGCAGCCTGTCCACCCAAGACGGCAGCGGCACCGACGGCGAGGGCCTTTGTTTCTTGGTGCTGACTCTTGTGGCGATCTCAGAGCGTGAACTCGACTCGGCTGAGGCGTACGGCAAGCGGGCGTTGGAAGTCTTCCGGGGACAAGATCACCGATGGGGGATCACGACTGCGCTGCTGGTCTTGACCCATATCGCGATGAATCGGAAATCACCCGCCTTTACCTCGCTTTTGCAGGAGTCGGCAGCGCTTCTCGAGTCAGGGCCGGACCGCTGGGGAAGGGCCCACGTCCTCAACCTTCGCGGCTATGAGGCGCTCCACAATTTGGATTTGGATAGCGCGCAAGACCTACACGCAGCAAGCCACGAACTTGCCGTCGAGTTAGGAGATCGGGCTGGACAGGCTGAAAACCTACTCGCACTCGGCCACATTCACCTTTTGCGCGCAGAGACTGAGGAAGCTGCCCGGGCACTCCAGGAGAACCGGACCCTGCTGGAGCAATTGCAAGATCACCACCAGTTGGCTCACGCTGACCAGGCGTTGGCATTGCTTGCAATTTCCAGCGGTCGTGACGCCGAAGGCGAGGCGATTTTCCAGGACGTCACGAGACGGCTTAGCGAGATGGGCTTGACCATGATGGGCGGCACGTACGCGATGGGTATTGCCGATCTGTACGAGCGGGCAGGGCAAGCCAGCCTTGCGAAAGCGATGCTCCGCCACGCCATGACTTTGATAAATCCAACCATTCAGTCGGCTGAATACGCCCGGGCTAGACAACAGATGGCCGCACTTGCTGACGTCGGAGAGGAAACAGCATGACCTGCAGAGAAGACCGGCTGCGGCTCTGGCTCTCTTCTAGATCCGGCGCTTAGTTACGCTGTATCGATGGCCCGGAGTGAGAGGCGGGCTGCATCGATGACCCGGAGCGAAGAGCGGAGGGAAGCAAAATGACCGAAGAGCAGGGCAGAGGCACTGGTTCCGGCCTGCCAGCGCTAAACATCGAGCGGATTTACCAAACCACTGTCCCGGCGGAGGAGCTCGCCCGGACCCTGGCGGACCACTTCCGCGCACAGGAGTTCGAGGCGCAGGTCTATCGCACCAGCGGGGACCGCACGGTGATGCAGGCGCGCAAAGAGAGCCTGTGGCGCCAGCTGCTGGGGGTCACCTACGCGCTAACGGTTGTCTTCGCCCCCGGAGAGGGTCAGCTGAGCATCAGCCTCGGGGGTCACGAGTGGGTCGATGCGGCAGTGAGCGGGGCGATCGGGCTGGTCGCGGTGCCGCCGGTGCTGCTGGGGACCGCGTACGGCATCTGGAAGGAGAACCGGCTGGACCAGGAGGTCTGGCAGGTGATCGACAACGCGGTCAGCGGCCAGCGGCCTGAGAAGACGCCGGCGTCGGAGACTCAGTAGGGACGCGGTGTCTTGAGCAACCCCGGGCCCTGGCGGCCCGGTGATTGAGCAAGGGCCCCTACGACTCCCTACCCGATCATGCCGCGTCTCGAGGAGGCTCGCTGTCGCGCTAGACCTCGGCCGCCATCCCCACAGGAGACGCGACATCGCATCAGCCGCGGGGAGCGGCTGGGAGGTGCGTACCGACGCGACGACGTCGTGAATTGCCTGGCTGGCTGCGGCAGCGTCCGCTTCGTCCTCCAAAAGCGATGCGTGGGTGGCGTTAACGTGACGGTGCAGACTGTTGGTCGACAACGTGGCCAGGTGGTCCTGCTTCGATTGCCACTCATCGTCTTGGTTTCCCTTATCTGCGGTGAGGACGATGAGCGGCTTACCATCTAGGTCGGTCAGAGACGCCGCCTGCTGCGTCGACACGGACCCCTCGACAACCTCCTTGATCCGCTCCTGAGGTGCCGGGCGGTGGACGAATTGGCGCGCGCCTCGTCCCGCGAGCGTGGCGGAAGACTGCCGTAAGAGAACGGGTTGAGCAGGCGTCCGGCTCCAAGGTGGGCGACCGCGGGCAATAACGCCGAGACACGACCGAGGAAGTCGTCGGACTCGGTGCTGGTTGGCAGAGCCGGACCGGGTTTGGGGGGTCTTCGGAATTAGCGGTGGTCTGACCATCTCTGGCTGGGGCGTGTTGATCGCCTAGAAGAGATGTCGGGGCCTTCAGGATCAGATGCGACCAAGCTTCCTTTCCACGAAGGACCCGACGGTGACCCACTC
>JBKOZG010000258.1:0-15964 GCA_046725775.1 Actinomycetota bacterium
CTGCCACATCGTCGAGCATGAGGACAGCGAGATGATGCGGCCCTACAGCGTCGGCCCAATTGCGCCGGACTTGCCGTAGCGGCTGCTTCCAAGCCCCGCCATGCGGCCGGGCTGCATGCGAGGCGTGCGAGCGCTCGTTCCTCGCGGGCGCGAACGACGCCCGCAACCCTAACCTTGCTAGCTCGGCGGCCATGGCGAAGGCTGGGTTCCTGCGTGTTGTGGTGGGTGAATCGAAAGGGTTCGCAGAAGGCGTACGAGCGCTGGTTCTTCGCGAGCTCAAACGACGGCACTCGCCAGCCCGAGTCTTGAGCGCGCCTCGAGGTGTTCGTCAACGGCCATAGCCTTGTCAGCTCGACGGCCATGGCCAAGGCTGGGTTCATGCATGTAGTGGTCGTGTTCGAGAGTCTGTTCGGCAACACACACGAGGTCGCGGAGGCCATCGCTGATGGCGCGCGAACCGCCGATCCGACATCCGAGGTTGCCTGCGTGCGGGTGGCCGAGGCTGACCTGGAAGTGGTCGGAGCCGCCGACCTGCTTGTCGTCGGGGGGCCGACCCACATTCGGGGCATGACCTCCGGCATGAGCCGCAAGATGGGGCTGGCGGCGGAGGAGAAGAAGGATGAGGCCGAGCAGCACGAGATCGAGCCGGGCGCCGAGGGTCCGGGAGTGCGGGACTGGTTCGCCGACTTGCCGAAGGCGGCCGAGGGCAGTAAGGCCGCGGCCTTCGACACTCGCGGCGACACCCGGATGGCGGGTGGAGCCGCACACGGGATCGCCCGGCGGCTGCGCCACCACGGGTACGACCTGGTCGCCGAGCCGGAGGGCTTCATCATCGAGGGCACCGAGGGGCCGCTGCGCGCTGGTGAACCCGACCGGGCACGGGCCTGGGGGGCCAACCTGGTTCAGCAGATCGCCGGCTGACCGGTCGGCTCGTGCCGCTGCGATACGCGATCCACGCGCCTACGTTCGCCGAGCCAGAGTCACTCGTAGAGCTCGCGGTGATGGCAGAAGGTCAGGGATGGGACGGCTTCTTGCTATGGGATCACATTCTCGGTTCCCGTGACATGAGGTTTCCCATCGTCGATTCATGGGTTGCTCTGGGTGCGATCGCGTACGCCACGACCCGGATCAAGATCGGGACCGCGATCACGCCGGTGCCACGGCGCCGGCCGTGGAAGCTCGCGCGAGAGGTGACGACGCTGGACCGGCTCTCGGGCGGTAGAGCGATCCTCGGCGTTGGCTTAGGTACCCCGATTGACGCCGAGTACGGCACGTTCGGCGAGCCAACCGACCCCCGGATCCTGGCCGAGCGGCTCGATGAGGGCTTGGAGATCCTCGACGGCTTGCTCTCGGGAGAACCGGTACACCATGCCGGAGCGCATTACCGCGTCGACGGGGCCGTATTCCTGCCCCGTCCGGTACAGGCGCCGCGGATTCCGATCTGGGTTGCCTGCAGCTGGCCGCATCGCCGTCCCCTTGCACGCGCGACACGCTGGGACGGAGTGATCATGTTGCAAATGCGCGACGACGAACTCGTCCCGATAGGCATCGAGGAGGTCGCCGAGGTTGCTGCACAGATCCGGCGCTTACGAACAACCCAGGACCTTTATGACATCGCAGTTGTGCTGCCTGGACTGCCGCACGATCCCGCAGGTTTGGAAAAGGCGGGCGCAACCTGGGTGCTCGTGACCGGCTGGCTCGATGACTTGCCTCGAGTCATCGCAGCAGGTCCGCCGATCTAGTTGACGGGCCGCGCAGGCGCTCGGGCAGCAGAACTAGGTTGCCGATCACCGTGCCGCTTTCTAGCAGGGCATTCGCCGCCGCAGCTTCATTGAGCGGGAAACGTGCGAGCGACAACCGGCGAGATCCGGCCCTCGGTCAACAGGGTGAACAGCGCTCGCCAGTCGCGCAGCAACGAACGTCAGTCATCGCGCCAGGTGTGGATCGCGTAGACCTCAGCCTGTGGCCGTCGCCGGTCAGTCGCGCGGGCCGCCTTCCGCTCCAGCAGCAGTCTCACCTCAGAAGCCGCAAGGAGGTGCGCGCAACCAGGACCCGTTTGACGTTGCCGTTGTGGTCCCTAAGCTGCCTGGGATCATCGGAGCAGGTCCGATGTAGTTGGACGCGGGCCCACCCTCCTCGGCCAGGGTAGTTCGTCCTTTAGGGATCGGCCGAGGGTGCAGTCGCTTGGACCATTTCGGCCCCAACGGGGGCGATGATGGCGTCAACGCTCAGCCGTGGCACTGGTGGTCGTGCATCGCCTCGAGATGCTCGGCTACCTGCGGGCAACTCCTGGCGCCAGGTCCTGGGCCTGGCCGCGTCGTGCGGAGTCAATGTGATCTGGGAGGGGCTAAAGGTCCCAAGGATCGGATTCAACCGACCCTGGTCCCCGTCTCCGTCGGAGCCAGGCTGAATGTGAGAGACGATCACCTGGTCCATGCCGGAGGCCACGATGTCAACTACGGTCAAGCGACCGGAGATGCCGCATCCTGAGGGGACAGAGAATGCCAGGACACGGATCACCGGCTTCATCAGGCGGCACCCCATTGCCACCTTCTACACCCTCGTGTTCGCCATCTCGTGGGGAGGAATTGTCCTCATCCTTGGTCCCGATGGATTGTTCAGCACGGGCGCAACGATGCCGCTCGCCGGCGGCGCCGCACTGCTCGCCGGCCCGTCCATCTCAGGCGTCCTGCTGACGGTTCTAGTCGATGGAAAGTCGGGCCTCCGCCGGCTCGTATCTCGGCTGCGGAAATGGCGGGTCGGCGCTCGCTGGTATGCGGTGGCGCTCCTGACCGGCCCGCTCGTCATGGTAGCGACAGTGTTCGGCCTGTCCCTGGCGTCCCCGGAGTTCCGCGTTGACTTCCTCACAGCCGACAACAAGCTGAGCATCGTGGTAACCGGGATCGTGGTGGGGCTTTCGGTCGGTTTCTTCGAGGAGCTCGGTTGGACCGGGTTTGCACTGCCGAGGCTGCGGCGGCGGTATGGCGTTGTCACGACGGGGCTGGTGATGGGTCTGCTATGGAGCGCGTGGCACTTCCCAATGTTTGCGGGGACCACGGATCCGACAGGCACCCTGCCGGCCGCTGTTGTGGTCGCGGTCCTCTTGTTCGCGTGGCTGCCTCCGTACCGGGTGCTCATGGTGTGGGTCTACGACCGGACCGAGAGCTTGCTCATCGCGATGCTGATGCACGTGCCGATCAGTGTGACCGCGCTCGTCCTGGCCTCCGTGGCGACGTCAGCGACCGCGCTCGTGGTCCCAGTGCTCATCTGGGGCGCAGCGTTCTGGCTGATCGTCGCAGTAGTGGCGTGGCGAATGACGGCTCCCTCACCCGACGTCAGGACGCGGCAGCGCAGGAGCGTGCCGATTTGACAAGGAGGCGCCGATCGCCCGGGTTGAGCTGAGGCGTGAAGGAGCAGGATGCCTGGAAAGCACACGCTATAGGCTGCTCGAGCTACGAAAGCTTGGGCAAAGATGCTGGGCGGCGATCCGGTGACCTGGCTGCTCAGCTCAGATGAGCCCGCCGCTCCGTGGATCACGTTGACTGCCGTGCTAGTCGGAGCGGTGCGGAATGCCAAGATCAACGCCCCAAGGCCTGGGGATACCCGAGCTGACCGCGGACCTACCTCCACGGTCAGTCGTGCCAATCGATCCGAGGTCCCAGGGTGAGCACGACCGGCGTCTTGATCAATTTCGCAGCGCTCGACAGCTAGGCCAGGTCGGTGGAGAACCGTTGCCGGACCGTCCCGATGCACAAACCCGCCCAGTGGCTGCGCTGTCCTTGACGAACCGCCTCCGGATATCGCCCTCTGTTGTCAGGATGTATTCAACGGACCAGAAACCGGTCACGGATCCGATGTCGGAGTGCACTGGGGACCCTTTGTCTCTGCACTCGCCCGACAGAGGTCGATACTGTGGCGCAACAAGCCCCGGCAAAACGAGTCTCAAGTCAGCGCCACGCAGGATCATCGGCGCAGCATCAGCACACGTCGTCGAGCACCTCGGCGGCCTCGATGACTTCCACAACTGAACCTGACAGCGAACGCGTCCGGAGGTGACCGAGACTCATGAACTCGACTTCGACAAGGCAAGACGAGACCCGGATCGGCCGCCACCCCTTGATCTGGTTCTTCGCGTTGGCCTACGCCATTTCGTGGCCGTTCTGGCTGCTCTCCCATCTTGCCGGCGGGACGTTGGGCACTGTTCTCATCGTGATCGGCGCGTTCGGGCCGATGCTGGCAGCGGCGATCATCATCTCCCGGACTGGCGGCCCCCTGTCGGAGTGGCTGCAAGGCATTTTGCGCTGGCGAGTGTCCCCGGTGTACTACGCGTACGCGCTGGGCCTTCCTGTGTTGTTGGCGGTGATCTTGAATCTCACGCTGGCGGCGCTGGGCGAGCAGCAGGACCTGTCCCTGGTCGTCGACCGAGTCCCGGCCTACGTGCAAACGCTCCTGCTCACCGCCGTGATCTTTGGTGGACAAGAGGAGCCAGGCTGGCGAGGCTTCGCGCTTCCTCGGCTGCAGCAGCGGCACACCCCGCTGGTCGCCACGCTGATTCTCGGTTTGGGTTGGGGGATCTGGCACGTCCCGCTATACGGCCCGGCTGGTTTCGTGGTGCCGCTGGTGCTCGCCTTCTACTACACCTGGCCCTACAACAAGACCAGGAGCGTTTTGCTGTGCATCCTGCTGCATGCCAGTTTCACCCCCGCCCAAGATCATTTGCTGCTGACCGCAGATTCGCCGCTGGTCGACGTGGTGCTGCTGTCCGCTACGTGCTGGGTGCGGGCTTGCTCATCGCCCTCACTAGGGGGCGGCTCGGCTACGGAGTTACGAAATCAGCCGCAGGCAGCGGCGATGCTGACGGATCGACGCCCGACTCGGCAGAGGCACCTTGAGCGCCGCCGTGCCCGTGGTGTGCCGGCGCCTGCAGCGCCTGATAAACCGATGGCAGTACACCTCAAATCCCAGCATCGCCTCAACCCCAGCGTCGGGCATCCTGCACAGATCGTCCCTTTCCGGCCGCCAGCCCGGTGACTTCATCAAGCCGACGCCTTAACCGTCCCTTCGAGCTCGTCACTGAGGAAGTCCAGAACCGGCTCGGCAGAGCCGGTCTCCACGGCGCTTTCGGCCAATGGGATCACCGGTCCGAAGGACAGCCCGGTGGGTTTCAAGCCGGTGTTTGGGGCACCCTCCCCGGCCGGTGGACACGACGACGATCTCGAAGAACAGTTGGTCTGCGACCTCTCGTGCGTCGTTATTGGGCTCGCGGATTCAAGAGAGTGCTCTGGAACACACCTCTCTCACCTCCGCTTCACCCTGTTCAGGAACGAACGGCAACACTAGATCGAGATCGCCGGCGTCCAGCGCCCGACGCGTGACGGCCACTACGGGCCCCTCCAGTGAGTCACAATGCGGGGGCATCATCTCCACATTCTGTGACTGCCTCGGCGACAACAGGTCGCGGCCGATGGACCATTGGCCTTTGTGAGGGTCCGATTCTCGGCAGACTCTTCCCGTGACCAATCTGAATGGGAATGATCTCGGCCAGCTCAGGGCCGACGAGCTGGCCGCCCTCGATGCATGGTGACGGGCCTGCAACTACCTGACGATTGGTCAGATTTATCTGAAGGACAATGCCCTTCTCAGGCGCGCGTTGAGTGTCGACGACATCAAGCCCCGCCTGTTGGGTCACTGGGGTACTAGTCCGGGACAGTCGTTCGTTTACGCCCATATGAGCCGGCTGATCGCGCATACGGGTCAATCGGCGATCTATCTCGCTGGTCCCGGTCATGGCGGCCCGGCGCTCGTCGCTGCCTCCTGGCGAGAGGGCGTTTACACCGAGATCTATCCCGACGTAACCCGGGATGCGCAGGGCATGCACCGGCTCTTCCACCAGTTTTCGAGCTCGGGTGGTATTCCCAGCCACGTGTCGGTGACCACGCCAGGCTCGATCCATGAGGGAGGCGAGCTCGGTACGTCCTCATGCACGCGTTCGGGTCGGTGCTGGACAACCTCGACCTGCTAAGCATCGCTGTTGTCGGCGACGGCGAGGCCGAGACAGGGCCGCTGGAAGGCTCCTGGAAGGGGATCTCGTTCCTGAACCCTGCCCGCGACGGCGCGGTGCTGCCCATCCTGCATCTGAGTGGCGCCAAGATCGCTGGCCCGACTGTGCTCGGACGTAAACCCGCCGGCGAAGTCCGCAGTCTTTCGAGGGTCATGAGTATTGGGTGATCGAGGTTGAGGGTTCGGACCTGCGCGGGATGCACCATCGGTTTGCTGCCGCACTCGCGACTGCGTATAGCCGGCTCAGAGAAATCCAGCAGGCCGAGCGGTCGGGTCGGTGGGACCGCAATCGGCCGCGCTGGCCGATGATCATTCTGCGCAGCCCAAGGGTTGGACTGGCCCCGCCGAGGTCGACGGGGTTAAGGTCACCGGTACCTGGAGGTCGCACCAGGTGCCGCTGTCGGGGGTTCGGGAGAGTCTCGAGCACCTGCGTCTTTTGGAAAACTGGCTGCGGTCTTACCATTCCGATGAGTTGTTCGACGAGCGCGGCGCGCCTGTAGATCTGGTGCTGGCCGCCAACGTCGCAGGTGATCTCCGGATGAGCGCGTCGCGACACGCCAACGGTGGGCTGCTGCGACGCAAGCTGGACCTACCCGACTTCCGCCACTTCTCCTTTCCCCGTAAAGTACCCGGCCAACCAATTCGGCGAATCGACCCGGAGGCTCGGTGAAATGCTGGCCGAGCTCTATCGCCGCAACACCGACCGATTCCGTCTCTTAAGTCCCGATAGACCAATAGCAACCCGCTCGGTAGCGTTTTCGAGGGCTCCGATCGGGCGTTCATGGAACGCGTCGAAGCCGACGACACGAAGATCTCAGTCGATGGCCGCGTGACGGAGGTGCTGTCCGAGCACAATTGCCACGGCTGGTTGGAGGGCTACACCCTCACCGGGCGAGACGGCATGTTCGCCACATACGAGGCGTTTGCCATGGTCAGCGCCTCCCAGACCGTGCAGCACAGCAAGTGGCTCGAGGAAGCAGCACGTCTGCTGGCGCGCTCGTATCCCCAGCCTGAACATCCTGCTCACCTCCACCGCTTGGCGCAACGACCGCAACGGCTTCTCGCACCAGGGTCCCGGCCTGATCCAGATCGTGCTCACCCACCGCGGCGAGGTCGCCCGGATCTACCTGCCGCCGGACGTCAACTGCCTACTGTCGGTTGCTGACCACTGCCTGCGCTCGACGTCCTATGTCAACCTGATCGTGATCGATAAGCAGGCGCATCTGCAATACCTGTCGATCGAGGAGGCAATCGAGCACTGCGCCCGCGGCGCGGGGATCTGGCCGTGGGCGGGCCACGACGACGGCACCGCCGAACCGGATATTGTGCTCGCCTGCGCCGGGGATGTCGTCACGATGGAGACGGTCGCTACTGCCCAAATCCTTCGCGAACAGCTACCGCAGCTGAGAACCCGGGTGGTCAACGTCGTCGATCTGATGGGCCTCATCCGCCCGCGGGACCACCCGCACGGCATGAGTGACACCTTATTCCGGGAACTGTTCACCGATGCGGTAGACGTCGTCTTCGCCTTTCACGGATTCCCGGGGCGGTTCACCAGTTGGTGCATGGCCGACCTGACGCCGACCGGTTCCATGTCCGCGGGTTTATCGAGCACGTCACCACGACGACGCCTTTCGACATGACGGTCAGGAACAAGGTTTCCGTTACCACCTGGTGGCCGACGCCATCCACAACGCACGCCGCACCCCGTCCCCGGCGGATTTGCTGACGTGGTGCCGCGCCAAGCTCGCCGAGCACGACGCCTACGTGGTAGAGCATCTGGAAGATATGCCCGATGTGAAGGGCTGGACGCTCCCGGCCAGGTCATGATCGTCCCGGGTCCTCGTCTGGGCGCGGCCTAGCGTGATCATCTGCCGGTCAGGACCTTGGGCCCGCGCAACCATGACCAACGCCAGTTGGCAGGTGCCGATCACCGACAGATGCTTGACTTGTTCAAGTACAACCTCCCGGAGCGGCAATGAGCCTTCCCACAACGAAAAAAGGTGCCGCGCGGCGGGCTCTTGTGGTCAACGAGTCGATGTATGGGAACACCCACCGGATCGCGGAGGCGATCGCCCGCGGCCTTCGCTCGGTATATGTGGTCCAGGTTGTCTCGGTTGGTGGCGCACGGTATGAGCATGTCGGTTGCTACGACCTGATTGTGGCTGGCGGGCCGACGCGCGCTCACGGTATGAGCCGGCCCGACACCCGGGAGGCCGCTATTAGCGCGCCCGGAGTAAAGGCTGAGCAGCTGAGGGTCGAGCCTGATGCCGCCGGCGTGAGCCTGCGGGTATGGCTTGACAGGCTTGGCCTAGCCAGCGGTCACGCAGCCGCATTCGACACCCGCCTGCAGGGGTACGCATTTGTCACCGGTAGGGCCTCCAAGGGCATCGCTGCCATGCTGCGTCAGCACGGGTTTGAGTTGGTGGTTGAACCGATCAGCTTCCTCGTGGATCGACACGATCACCTTTTGCCCGGTGAGGAGGAGCGGGCCGAGCGTTGGGGTGCCACTCTGGGCGAGAAGCCGCTAAAGCCGGTCGTGGTCCCTGAGCGGTTTGATCATCTGAGCCGCCGTGCCCTGAGAGGCTACGTACCCGACTTCTGAGAGACGATTGGATCTGGCGCCGGTCAACCGGAGGGGCAACGCTGAAGTCAGTCACAAGCAAGTACCCAAATGAAATCGTCGTCGGGCTCGACGACTCGAGATCGGCCCGTGCCGCTCTACGTTGGGCCTCTGATCATGCCCGCCGTGCGGGCGTGGTGCTGCGCGCAGTGCATGCGCTGAGTTGGCCGTTCGGGGTGCACAGCCCAGACCTCGACAGTGAGGCGGAGCGGCACTTGTCCTTCGACGACGTTGATGCGCGTTGCCGCGCCAGCATTACGGCGGTATTCGACGAGATAAACCCACGCCCGGATTGGTTGATCCAGTTCGCCCGCGGCGACACCGGACCCGTTTTGGTCCGACAGTCCAGGAATGCGTCGCTTCTCGTCATCGGGACGCCGGAACATGCGGGACTTGGACGCCTCATCGCAGGCTCGGTAGGCCACTATTGCCTCAGCCACGCTGCCTGCCCGCTTGTCGCCGTTCCCGCTGCCCTCGAGCCCGCTCTTGAGATTTCGGCGCAGCCGATTGCCGAGCCCATTGCCTAGAGAGGCTGCTCCTGTGTAGGGACGCCATCCGGAGACTCTGCACCGTCATCATCACGCGTGCGACAGGAATCATTGCGTTGTCGCCGTATCCAAGGACGGATCGGCTGACCCGGTGTAGAGGGCACGCTGACGGCGCTGCCGCCCCTACCGGGCTGCCTCGCCCGGTAGGGGCGGCAGCGGCGGTCTCGTCTAACGACAAGAGGCCCAGCCTCAGCGGTACCCGGTAGCCGACGCGACCGAGTCAGCGCAGACACCGTCCGCGTCATATCCACATGGGTGGACGCGGCCGGTCATTTGGGAATCTATCGCCGGTCGGCTGCGAGCCCGTCGTCCTGCTCATTGGCTTGGGGTTGGTAGCGGTCACAGCAGCACGGTGACCGCGGCGAGATAGATCACGATGGACAGCAGGTCTTGGATAACGGTAGCCAGCGGCCCGGATCCGAACGCCGGGTCGCGACCGAGGCGATGCAGCAGCCAGGGCAGGGCCATGGCGACAAGAGTGGCGATGGTGCTGGCGGCCAGCACCGATACCGACACCGCGATCGCGAGCGCGGGATCGTGCCACAGCCAGCTGATGAGCGGCAGCATCGCAGCTGCGAGAAGGCAGCCGACGAGCAGGCCGGTGAGCGCCTCACGGCGGGCGATGCGGCCAATCCCGACTCCCACGGATAGGCCGCGGATCGCCAGGGTCTCGGTCTGGGTGCCGACCGCGTCGGCTAAGTACACGATTCCGGGGATGAAGTAGGCGACGGCGAGGTTGCTGGCCATTTGCTCCTCGATGCCAGCGAGCAGGCCGGCCGAGGCCATCGCGCCGGCTAGGCCGAGGGCCAGCCACGGCATCCGGTGCCACAGCCGTCGGGCTACTGTTTCCTGGCTGGCGGTTCGGGCGTCAGCAGCGGAGGCTAGGAAGCCGCCGAGCCGGTCGAGATCCTCGTCGTGCTCCTTGAGCAGGATGCCGGCGAGCCGGTGGGGAGGGATGAGGCCTTGGAAGTGGCCGTGTTGGTCGACCACCGCCAATCCGGGTTCTGCCCGCTTCGAGGCCAGCCATGCGGCCTGCTCCTGGTGCGTGCCCGGGGCAACCATAGGCGGGTCGCTGTCCATCACGTCGGCCATTACGGCGTCCGCCGGCGCCAGCAGCCTCTCGATTGGGGCGAGGCCCACCAGGCGCCCGTTGGTGCACACGGCCACCACGACAGCACTGTCGAAGGTGGACCCGCGCATCCCGTCCAACACCGCCCCGACATGCTTCTCGGGCTTGGCCACGGGCACGTTGCGAACCGCGTGAGCGGCGGCGGTGCCGATCCGCTGGTCCAGCTTCTCTGTCAGATCAAAGTTCGAAACCGAGTCTGGCGGTACCTGATGAGTTCCCACTCCGTGATTCCATCCCACGCGGGACGCTGCCGCACGGGTCTTTAGGCCCCGCTCGGCTGTCCAGACGGCTTCGAGTCCCCTCCACGCCGACTGTGTGATCAGCCAGTTCGATGGCTACGAGCAGCTGGCCGAGTTCGACTGGGACGGCTACCGATCGCGTTATGAGCTCATCGGCCGACTGGATCTGATTCTCGCCGCCGAGGGCGAAGTCCCAACAACTATCGGGCATCGAAGCTCATGTTGTTCTATCGCTCTCGGCCGAGGATCTACGGGAGACTCTGGGACGGCTGGGCTGCCAGCTCGACAAATAGCGGTATGCGGTACCGTCGATTTTTGCCTGGCCAGGACAAGCCATGGGTCTACTCTGAGTCGTCCCGGCTGTTCCTGGCTGCTGGCCCGGGCCGATCGGACGCGCTCCTGGTCAATGTTCAACGAGGCGCTGGACAGCGATCTGGCCGGCATGGTGTTGCATCTCTATAGACCCGAGCCGTCCCGTCGATTCGGGTTTGTGTGGACGACAAGACGATCACCATGCACGCGGGCCACACCTACCGGTTCACGCTCGGCACCTCAGGCAGCGGTGGGACGATTCGCGGGCTAGCGCTCGGGTTCGCTCAATCCGCGGCAGGCGGCCCCACAATCCGTCCGGTGATCGTGTCGGGGGTGATCATGATGAACAGGTTGCGTGTGCCTTCGGCCCAGGGAACGGGGCCGTCCTGCCACAGCGAGGTCAACGTGTACTCGCGTGTCACCCGTTCCGCCGATCCCAGGACCAAGACACTCCAGCCCGACTCCCGCTCTTCGTCGATGTCATCGATTTCGAATGCGACTCGGGTGTGGCGACCGAGAGAAGACAGCACACCGTACGGCGATGTGCGAAAGACAATGGTCTTTGCGTAGTACGCGTAGGTCACCGGTAGGATTTGCGGTCCAGAAGGTGCATTCAGACCTATCCGGCCGGCCTTGTGCTCAGCCAGCAGCCTCTCGCACTCTGCCAGCGGCAGCTCGGCGAAATGGCTTGCTGATCGTTCAACCCTGGTCACCTGACACATCTTGCTCTACTGGCTGGCTAACGGGAACCACCACTGTTCCCTGACCGTCCCGCACAGCCCCTACGTCGTGACTGCGAGCTGAACGGCTCTTGATCAAGGGCCATTGGGCCCTGTTGGAGCGGGTGTGCAGGCCGCATTGTGGAGCAATGGACACAGCGCCCGAACGATGGGCCGGTCCGGCCGAGGCGGGCCCGAGGGGACGCGTCCCTGTGAACCCGACCGGCATGCTTGGCCTGACCTCGGACGACTAGGGGAGGAGCGCAGTTCATGATCAGCCCAACCACCGCTGGAAGGTACGACTCCGATGACAGGTTGGAGCGCCACTTCGAGGCATTGGGCCGCCAGCAATGCCTTGATCTCATGGAGTCCCATCATGTGGGCCGTGTTGCATGGCAGGCCGCCGATCTCCCGCAGATCCTGCCTGTCACCTACGCCATGCACCAGGGCTCCGGCTACTTCCGCACCGCTCCGGATAGCATCCTGGCGGAGCTGGCCCAGCCGACGAGGGTGGCGCTTGAAGTCGACGAGCTCGACCAGCAGAACAGGAGCGGCTGGAGCATCGTGATGCACGGAGGCACCAGCGCCGTGAGCGAGCCCGACGCGCTGGCCGATCTTTGGGCGTCGGATTCGCTAGTCCCGTGGGCCTCTGGGCACCGAACACTGTTCATCCGTATCCGTCCGGAGCGCGTCTCGGGCCGGGTCGTGCGTCGGCCGACGTGACGCCCGAATATGGGGCGCCGTCTAGGCATGTTGGCCTGGCTGAGCAATTCCGCTCGTCGTAATCTGCCATGAATATCCATCGGTGTCACAAGCGTCCACATCTGCTTCGGCCAGGCGCTTCACACACTCGTAGCGATGCGGCCCGAGTCTCGGAGTGCTCAGCTTCGGAGTCAAGCAGCATCGACGGCCGGCCCAGCAGTGCGTCGGTTCGCCCATTAATCGTCACGTCGCCGGCCTCGTAACGCGGGTGCGACCTCGACGGCATGCGCTGGCGAGCAGCAGGATTCCTTTCCTTGGGTGCGCAACTGTGCTTGATCACCGTCGGCGTGCTGCGGGACGTTCGACTCTGGCGCCGGGCGAAGATGGACGCTCAGATTGGAGTGGGGAAGGAGCGGCTGTGAACATCGGGGCCCTCGTCGGCAGCGGAGACCGAATCGGACTGGTCACGCTGCCGTTCCTCGTCGTGGGCGTCGTCTTGAACATCGCGTTCCCGTCGCTATTCACCATCGGCGGTCCGCCGACGTGGCTCGGCGTGCTCTCGGTGCTCGTCCTGCTAGTCGGAGTCGTTAACTGGGCATGGTGTGTGTACCTCCTCCTGATCAAGGTGCCGCGTCGCGAGCTAATCACGAACGGGCCGTACGCGATGGTGAAGCACCCCCTCTACACCGGGGCCGCGCTCCTGGTCCTGCCGTGGCTTGGATTCCTGCTCAACACCTGGCTCGGCGCCGCGATCGGGATTGTGCTCTATGTCGCGTCGCGGATGTTTGCCCCGGCCGAGGAGGTGGAGTTGGCGCAGAAATTCGGCAGCGTCTGGGACGCCTATACCGCCGAGGTGAAACTGCCCTCGCTCTGACACCGCACCTGGCGCGCCCCTTCCTTGCGCCTTGAGCGGGCAGCGCTGGCTGGCGCATGGCTCGACCCCCCATCTGGATTGCGGCACAAAAGGGGGAGCCGGTAGAACTGTCAACGCGTTAGTTCAGGCGGAGCCGGAGAGACTACGACGAGCCACGCCATCAAGGCGAAGGCATATCCTCGGGCACGCGTTGTGTAGCGATGGGTTGAGCAATCGTCTCCGTATCGAGGGCCAGGCCATAACCGCTTTCGATCAGTTCCTTCAACCGCTCGGTGAATCGGGCCGCCGGTGCGGCGTCCATCATGTTGTGATCGAAGCTGACCGTCAGGTTCAGGTACTCCGTGGCGCTTTCCCCGTCGACGTCCTCCTGCTTTCGGCCGATGCCACCGACGGTGATCCAGCAGATGGACGGAGAGGAAGGAGGGATGCCCCACCCGGCGCCCTTGCCGACCATCCCGACCGCCGAGATGGTCACCGTTCCCTCGCTCTGCTTCCACACACGCGAGAACCGCTTTCCGATCGGAATAGCAACGAGAAGTACGGGCGGAACAGCCACGCTGGCAGGCGCTGTGCCGCCTTCGCGCCTCCCACCTCGATCTTCGCCACGTCCAGGACCTGGGCGGTCCTGATCTCGTCATGGATCTCGCGGAACGTCTTGCGATTTGCGGCTCGGACGATGTCGGGAAGGACATGGGGTTGGCCGGCGATCTCCCGCTCGATCCAGGTCAACACGTCCACGTCGCCGAACAGGATGAGATGTTGCCGGCCCTTGCGAAGGGCATCCACGTATTTGTGCTGGTCGACGGCAATCCTTGGTTGAGCGGGCGACGGCGCTGGAGGTCGAGTCGGCGGGGGGCATGATTGTCCGATTCGACGCCATGAGCAGTCGCCGCTGGTCCCCTGGCGGCGCGGCGGAGCAACGCGGCCGACCAGCTGGCAACCGGTTCCCGGCGTCGATGAGCAGGCTCGCACAGGTCGCCCGTAGATCGTGCGGGCGGGCCTTCACACCGGATCGCTTCAGGGCAGGATTCCAGCAGTCCCGCCGCTAGTTTCGGTAACGCAGGTATCCGCCGGCACGGTTCGCGAACACCAACCCACCCAGCGGGCGGGCGAGATCAGCAGGGCGGTCGGCAGGGTGATGGTTCTCGTTGCGTAAGTCTTGGTCGGCCCAATAGTCAGAGGTCCTGTCGAATCCTCCACGCTCTGGCGGACCGTGAGCATTCCACGGGGCAGGTCAACATCGGACCAGCGCAAGGCCAGGGCCTCGCCAACTCTCAAACCGCCGTAGGCGAGCAGACGCACCAGCACACAGTCCCTTTCATGCGTCATCGCACAGGCCAAGGCTTCGACCTCGGCGGGGGAGAGGACCGGACGTTCAGTCTGGGGCCGCTTGGGCAGGCTCCCCGATCGCACGGTGCAGGGATTCTGAGCGATCGCCTTGTCCCTTACCGCCCGGTCCAGGACACGCTCAGCACGCCGACAGCCTCGATCACCTTCGTCGGCGATACACCGTCCTGATTCATGTCAGCGATCCAGTCGTCGATGTGGCTCGGCTTGATCCGTGGGACCGGCAAAGTGCCGAATCGCGGCTCGATTCTCAACCGCCAGGCCGTCGAATAATTGACCCGAGTGGTGGGCTTGCGAGACTGCAATGAGCGCCAGTAGCCCGGCCCCCAATGGCTAAGCGGTTCCGATCCTGCCTTCTCGTCGATCGCCGTCCCCGCGTCGAGCTCAGCCCGCTTGCGATTAAGCCACCGATCCGCCGCGCGCTTGGTCGCAAACGTCTGTGGCGCTGGGGTGAAACGATGGGTCTCAGGGTCGAGGTAGCGACCTTGGTAACGGCCCGACGGGAAACCGTCGCACCGATCCCCAGCCTCGCTTACCCCGAGTCACTAGAGTCGTCCTTTACTGAGCGTTGTCAGCCGTTGTTGCTCGTAGTGTATGGCGCATATCTGGCGATGCACCAGAGGGAGAGATACGAAAGTCCTAGTCGGCCCCCATAGCTCAGGGGATAGAGCAAAGGTTTCCTAAACCTTGTGTCCCCGGTTCGAATCCGGGTGGGGGCGCCCAGTATCTCGCCTAGTCAGCGCCAATTCCCGGTTCCCAGACAGGCATCCGGAGCACTCGCGAACCGGCGCCATTCCGCACAGGTTCCGCAGCCGCGGCCCGACAGCCCTCCAAGACATGTCAGGCGTCCTGTCCCACGGCGAGTTCCAGCACTGCCGCGTGCCTCTCAAGGACTTGGATGCCTGCACGTACCACCGCGAGCCGGTCAGCCTCAGTCTCGGCCCGCTCGGCGGCTTTCACCAGCTCGCGCAGCACCTGTGCTTCGGGATGCCTCCGAATGAGGAGCGGCCACCGGTCGTGGTGGAGGACATCAAGGATTAGGCGAGCAGGTGACTCCCGAGGGTTGGGGGTCGGCGCTTGCGTTCCTGTTGTTCGTTGCTCCGGGGATTGCGTTCGACTTACTCAGCAGGAGGCGGCGGGCGGGAGCTGACGAGTCCACGTTCCGCGAGGTGTCGCGGGTCGCGCTGTCGAGTCTCGCCTTTAGCTTGCCCGCACTCGCAGCGTTGGTGGTGATCGGTTCTCAAATTCCTGCTGTCGTCACAGCGGCACGACGCCTCGAAGCGGGAAGCCTGGTTATTGGTTCCCTAGACGGGCTTATCACGGTTGTCATTCTGTGTGCACAGTTAGGTTTGTCGTGCCTCTTCGCGCTAATCGTGCACCTGCTACTGAGCCGGCCCGGTCGAGGCGGCGA
>JBKOZG010000285.1:0-6478 GCA_046725775.1 Actinomycetota bacterium
CAGCTGGACTCCGGAACCTACAGGGTTGCCAGCCTGACCCGATTGCCAGGCCGTCATCAGCACATTGCACTCGTGCCGCAATGGGACTTCCTCAACGTGGTCGCCGACGCTAGCCGGGTGGAGCCCAGCTACGAGTTGATCATGAACGCTGATGTGACCGATCTGCTCTGGGACGGCGACAGGATCCGCGGCGTGAGCTACCACCGGGATGGCCATAGCTATCGGCTGGAGGCTGATCTGGTTGTCGCATGCGACGGGCGATCTTCGGCGGTACGCGAGCGAGCCGGGCTGAAGTCGCGGACATTCGGTGTGCCCATGGACGTGCTGTGGTTCCGGTTGCCGCGGCTGGCGACCGATCCTGAAGGTATCGTCGGTCGCATCTCACGATCGAACTTGCTGATCATGATCGACCGTGGGGACTACTTCCAGGTCGGCATGGTGATCATGAAAGGCTCGCTGACGACGCTTCGCGATCATGGTATCGAGGCGTTACGGCACAGGCTTCGTGACACCGTACCTTGGCTGGGAGATCGGCCGGAATTGCTCGGGTCCTTCGATGACATCAGATTGCTCAACGTGGTTCTCAGCCGGCTGCCGCGCTGGTATCGCGACGGGTTGTTGTGCATTGGCGACGCCGCTCACGCCATGTCACCCGTCGGTGGCGTGGGAATCAACCTCGCCGTCCAGGACGCGGTGGCTGCTGGCCGGCTCCTTGCACCGTCACTGCGTACCGGACGGGTCCCAGTGGAAACGCTCCGCGCAGTCCAACGGCGACGCTGGCTGCCGACGGTGCTCACTCAGGCCTTCCAGCGGATAGCGCACCGGCTGGTTATTGCGACGACCATTGCCGAGGATGAAGCAGGGCCGCAATCAACCTCGGCTCCGGCGCCGCTCAGGCTGATGCAGCGGTTTCCTTTGCTGCAAGCGATTCCTGGCTACCTTGTCGCCATCGGCCTGTTGCCTGAGCACGCACCCGATTTCGCCCGCCCGCGAGCCTCCGTACAGGTGTAAGCAATCTGGTCTAATCCCCGCCGCGGTTCCAACGGCTGCCGACCTCCTCCCAGGTAGGTGGCGGCCCGGGAAGCGGTCCAGGTGACGGGGTGTGGAGGGCGTCCAGGAGCAGCGCCAGGTAGCGATGGCGGAGTTGGCCAGTGCGTGCCTCATCGCCGAGGCGGATGGACGCCACTTGCTCGAACAAGAATGAGAGGTCGTTGACGTCGAGGTCCGCGCGTATGGCGCCGGTGGCCTTGGTGCGCTCCAAGAGCCGAACATTGAGTTCCATGGCCGTGATTGCGTCTTGGGTGAGCTCCTCGGTCGGAGTGAATGTGCCGGCCAAGCGCAGCGTTAGTGAGTGTGTGTCAGCATCCACGATGCCGCGCATGAATCCGACAAAAGCCGTCCACGGGTCTCCCTGGTCGGCCAGGGCCGCTTCGGCCTCGGCGATGTAGGTGCGCAGGCCGTCGCCGCTGAGTTGACGCAACAGCTCCTCTTTGCTGCCGTATCGGCGATACAGGGCACTGATGCCAACGCCGGCCCGTTCGGCGACTGCGGAGATCGGCGCACTGGGGTCGCTGACGAACACGGCGCGAGCGGCCTGCAGAATCAGCTCGTCGTTGCGCGCGGCTTCCGCTCGTCGGCCGCTGAGCGGCCTCGTTGTTGATTCCGTCATTGGCTCCATGTTGCCAGAGTACTTGAACGGACTGCTCTGTTCCACTATGATGGAGCGGAACAATCTGTTCCACAGCCGCGGTAGATTCCAGGAAGGGAGTTCTTGTGACCGAGACCAATTTTTCCGACAAGGCGAACACCCAAATTCGGCCGTTCCGCATTGACATTCCGCAGGCCGACCTGGACGACCTGGGCGACCGGCTCGCGCGGACCCGCTGGGCCAACGAGCTCCCGCTCGACATGGGCGCCCCGCAGACGGGCCCGGTCCCGCCGGGCTGGGAATACGGGGTCCCCGTCGGCTACGTGAAGGACCTGGTCGACCACTGGCGCCACCGGTACGACTGGCGTGGCTGGGAGGCCAAGTTGAACGGATATCCGCAATTCACGACCATGATCGACGGGCAGACCATCCACTTCCTGCACACCCGCTCACCCGAGCCCGATGCAATCCCGCTGATCCTGACTCATGGCTGGCCCAACACCTTTCTGGAGTACGTCGACCTGATCGGGCCCCTCACCGACCCGCGGGCGCACGGAGGCGACCCGGCCGATGCCTTCCACCTAGTCGTCCCGTCGCTGCCAGGCTTCGCCTTCTCCGGGCCGACGAACGAGGCCGGCTGGGACGCTCTGCGCACCGCGCGGGCGTGGGCGGAGCTGATGCTACTGCTCGGCTATGACCGGTACGGCGCCCACGGCAACGACGCGGGCTCGATCGTGGCCCCTCTCCAGGGCCGGGTCGACCCCGAGCATGTACTCGGGGTGCACGTCACCCAGATCTTCTCCTTCCCCTCAGGGGACCCAGCCGAATTCGAGGGCCTGACCCCGGAAGACCTGCAGTACCTGAGCTTCCTGCAGGGCTTCGTCGACCATGCGGTCCACGACAAAGTGCAGTCGGATCAGCCCCAGACCATCGCACATGCGCTGGCCGACTCACCTGCAGGGCAGATCGCGTGGAGCGGCCAGCTCTTCGGCAACGCCCTGAGCCAAGATCACATCGTCACCAATGTGGCCATCTATTGGCTGACAAACACCGCGGCGTCAGCGGCCCGCTTCTATTACGAAAACAAGCACACCGACCAACCGACCGATCCGACAACGGTTCCTATGGGCCTAGCTAGCTTCGCCTTCGACTTCCGACCGATCCGCAGGTTCGCCGAGCGCGATCACTCCAACATCGTCTCCTGGAGCGAGTTCGACCGCGGCAGCCACTGGGCCACCCACGACGCCCCCGACCTGCTGGTCGGTGACCTCCGCCAGTTCTTCCGCCGCTTCCGGTGACGCATCGCTCGTCAGCGCGCTAGGTGCGTAGTCGGTTAGATTTGATCGGTGACCGTCCAGGAACAGGCCCAGAAGGCGCGAACAGCAGCGCTCACGTTGAGCAGCGCCACCAGAGCAGCCAAGGACACCGCTCTGCTTGCGATGGCCGATTCACTCGCCAAATCCGAAACCGCGATCTTGGAGGCCAATGCAAGCGACGTTGCGCGCGCCGAGGCGAACGGGACAAGCGCTTCCTTGATCGACAGATTGCGGTTGACCCCGGACAGAATCGCGGGCATGGTCGACGGCCTTCGGGAGCTGGCTGCGCTGCCCGATCCAGTCGGCGACGTGGTACGCGGCTGGACCAATGCCAATGGGGTGCAAGTCCGCCAGGTTCGAGTGCCGTTCGGTGTCGTCGGCATCATCTACGAGGCGCGCCCCAACGTCACCGCCGATGCTGCCGGCATATGCCTGAAGTCGGGCAACGCCGCTTTGCTGCGGGGCTCGTCTTCGGCTGCCGATTCGAATGCGGCCGTGGTCGAGACGCTACAAGCTGGGCTGGTCGATGCCGGACTCCCGGCCGAGGCCATTCAGCTCGTCCCGGGTCCGCGCGAGGTCACGAATGAGCTGATGGCAGCGCGCGGATTGGTCGATGTGCTGATTCCACGCGGCGGCGCAGGCTTGATCGACAACGTAGTCCGCAACAGCCAGGTGCCAGTTATCGAGACGGGAGTCGGCAACTGTCACCTTTTCGTCGACGCCGTCGCCGACGAGCAGATGGCGCTCAACATCTTGATCAACGCCAAGACTCAGCGGCCCTCGGTCTGCAACGCCGTAGAGACGCTTCTGGTGCACGCTGACATCGCCGACTCTTTCGTGCCGAAGACACTGCAGACGCTCGCCGCGCAGGGCGTGACGGTGCACGGCGATTCGCAGGTTGCGGCTTACGGCAACGTCATCCCGGCAGAGGAAAAGGACTTCGCCGAGGAGTATCTGTCGCTGGACCTCGCCGTTGCCATCGTGGACTCGCTGGACTCGGCCTTGCGGCACATCCGCCGATACAGCACCGGTCACACGGAAACGATCATTACCGAATCGCAGACTTCTGCTGCTCGATTCACCGCGGAGGTGGACGCTGCTGCGGTACTGGTCAACGCCTCGAGTCGGTTCGTCGACGGAGGTGAGTTCGGGTTCGGAGCCGAGATCGGAATCTCCACGCAGAAGCTGCACGCGCGCGGCCCGATGGGTCTGCCTGAAATGACGTCGACCAAGTATGTGGTGACCGGGTCTGGCCAAGTCAGGCAGTAGTGGCCGGCCGCAAGAGCGGGGTCACCCACCAACTGCTCTGAACCGCTACGCTGCGGGTATGACCCTGGGACTGACGCTCCTCCAGACCGAAACGCACCGCGAGCTGCCGATTCCTGCTTGGGCCTTTGGAGTTCTGGCGTTCGTCCTCCTCACCCTCTTGCTGTTGATCACCTGGTCGATCGGCAGGGGCCGCCCGCATAGCTAGTGCATGGTCACGCCACCTCGCGCGACAGGGCTGGCCCGGCAGCGCGGTACCCAGCCGCACAAACATCATCGGCTCGGCGTTATGGGTGGCACGTTTGATCCGATCCATCACGGACACCTGGTCGCCGCCAGTGAAGTAGCCGGACGCTTCAACCTCGACGAGGTGGTTTTCGTACCCACCGGACAGCCCTGGCAGAAGACTCACCGCGAGGTGTCATCGCCGGAGGACCGCTATTTGATGACCGTCATCGCCACGGCGTCCAACCCTAGGTTCACCGTCAGTCGCGTCGACATCGATCGTCCCGGGCCTACATATACTGCGGATACGCTGCGCGATCTACGCGTCGAGCGCGGCGATGACGTAGACATGTACTTCATCACCGGCGCCGATGCGCTGGCGCAGATTCTCACGTGGCACGAGGTGGATTCGATTTTCGATCTTGCCCACTTTGTCGGCTGTACCCGCCCAGGAGTTGATTTTGATTCCCCGGTTATCGCTCAGCTGCCCCAGGACAAAGTCACACTGCTCGAGATCCCGGCGCTGGCGATTTCCTCCTCCGCTTGCCGGCTTCGGGTGCAGCAGCATGAGCCGATCTGGTATCTGGTGCCGGACGGCATCGTGCAATACATCGCCAAGCGCGGCCTTTATCAAGACTGACCGAGTGCTCGGCCTTCTCTCAGGCGGTAGTTGTACAGCCAGTCGTTCGATCTATCGTTCGCTGCGCGTTTGAGGAACAGCGGGAGCATCGCGTCACGGATGGCCACGGCGACCCGACTCTTGCTGACCCGTTTCTGGCTGTTGATCTTCCGCGCATACTCGACGATCTTGTCGGCTCGAGGCTGTCGGACGGCCTGGTAGCAGGCGAAGGCCGCCTCATGATCAGCTTCCTCGCGCAGACAAATTGCGAGGGCCTGCGCATCCTCGAGGGCGAGCGAGGCTCCCTGGCCTGCGCTCGGGCTGGTGGCGTGCACTGCATCGCCCACCGCGACCACGCGTCCGCGGCTCCAACGGGGGACTCCGCTGAGGTCGTAGATGGGGTAGGCGCCCAGATCGCCGTAATGGCCGTCGATGATCTGCGGCACCGGATACGGATCGTCCCGGTGCAGGTCGCGGAGCCGGTCGAGCCACTCAGCGGCCGACACGTCGCGGAGCGAGCCGCTGGACGGTTCGGGTGCGGTGATGTTGGCGAACCAGTAGACCGTGCCGTCTTCTTCAGAGCTGCTCGCGCATCGCGCGGTGAGTCCGCCGCCGTCGTCGTCGCTCGCATAGGAAAGAATGCCTCCGCTTGCTCCTCCTCCGTGCGCCTGCGCGCGATTTCCAACACTCGCAGCTGTGCGTACCAGATATCCAAAGAAAGACCGTCGGCCGAAAACGAAGTGCTGTGTGGCTGGCGTCGGCGGCAGTCCGATGACCTGTGCGAAGCCGCCGAGACCCACCAACCCGCTATAGCGCGGGTTCGGCGCGTGCTCATCGATGTGGGTTCGCGTCGGTGAGCCGATGCCGTCACATCCGATCAGGATGTCGGCCGATTCTTCGCGGCCATCGGCGAACCTCGCGTGAACCGCGTCGGGCTCAGCGGTGATACCGGTGAGGCGCGCGCCGAAATGGATCGGGATTCCGCGATCTGCGGCACTTTCACGCAGCACTCGGTGTAGCCAGCCTCGGCGGACAACAGCACTTCCGCGGGCCGGGTCACCGGCAGGGCCATTCGGCACTGACCCGAGTTGCTTGCCCGTGCTGCTCCACATGATCATGTGCGGAGCGGGATGGGCGTCGGAGAGCAGGTGCTCGCGGAGCCCAAGTACGTCCAGCACCGTGAGTCCATTGGTCGCTACGTTGAGAAAGGCGCCTGCGTAGTCGCCGGGTTTCGCGGCGGCTTCGAAGATCTCAACCTCCCAGCCGTCGGCGGCCAAGAACATGGCTGCAGCTGGGCCGGCAACACCGCCACCAATGACAAGTGCGCGTGGCATGACAACTCCTGTCTATGATTCTTGAGTACAGTTCAGAGACTCTCGTTGATAGAGTCTCTCGATATACGAG
>JBKOZG010000060.1:0-10235 GCA_046725775.1 Actinomycetota bacterium
TTTTCATGATCATCTCTTGGATCAACGCGACTACTTCATCGACCTGCTGCAGTCGGACGGCAAGGACAGGCTGACTGCCGCCCAAGAGGTGTTCCATCTTGCGCTTACCGCGCGCTACTACGGACGCACCGCACGCCGCTATCTGCACTCAGAGCGCGGCAACGGTGTCCTGCCGCTGCTGACCCGCGTCGACCGGCATTACATACCGAAGGGCCTCGTCGGCGTGATCGCGCCATGGAACTATCCGCTGACCATCGCGATCTGTGACGGGCTGCCGGCTCTGGCCGCCGGCAATGCGATCATGCTCAAACCTGATCATCAGACTCCGCTGATCGCACTGGCGGCGGTCGAACTCTTGCGCAAGACCGGGCTGCCGCCCGACGTTTGGCAGGTAGTGCACGGGCTCGGCACCGTCGTTGGACGCGAGTTGATCAACGTCAGCGACTATGTGTGCTTCACCGGGTCGATCGCTACGGCGCGCTTGGTGGCCGCCCAGTGCGCCGAGCGGCTGATCGGCTGTTCGCTGGAGCTCGGTGGCAAGAACCCAATGGTGATCTTGGACGACGCAGACATCGAGGCCGCGGCCGACGGCGCGGTGCGAGCGTCCTTTATCAACGCTGGCCAAACGTGCTTGGCAACCGAACGCATCTACGTTGCAGAGCCCCTCTTCGAGGCGTTCACCCGGGCCTTTGTTAGGCGCACCCAGGCGATCCGGCTCGGCAACGCACCAGACTTCGAGCACGACATGGGCAGCTTGATGAACCAAGATCATCTGGAGCGAGTCAGTGCACATGTCGAGGATGCGCGGGCCAAAGGTGCCACTGTGTTGGCCGGCGGCCGGCGCCGGGAGGACCTGGGCGAGCTGTTCTACGAGCCGACCATTCTGACCGGGGTGACACCGGAAATGGACTGCTACGCCGATGAGACCTTCGGCCCCGTCGTCAGCGTCTATCCAGTCATCGACGAGGACGAGGCAGTGGCGCGGGCCAACGATTCCGAATATGGCCTCAACGCCAGCGTATGGACCTCTGACCATGACCGCGGGCGGCGCGTTGCGAGCAAGATCAAATGCGGCACGGTGAATGTCAATGAGGGCTTTGCCGCAACGTTCGGCAGCATCGATGCACCGATGGGCGGAATGAAGAACTCCGGGCTCGGTCGGCGCCAAGGAAAAGACGGCATCCGACGGTTCGTCGACGTCCAGGCAGTCGGCACCCAGACTGGGATTCCTCTCGCTCCGAGCCACGGTCTGGACGGCAAAACCTTTACTTCGGTCATGACAGGACTGTTGCGAATATTGAAGAAGGCCGGTCGGACTTAACATCAGCTCCGGAGGTCATAAACTCATCGCTTCCGGGCGGGCGTGAGCGTCGGTATGGCGAACGCCCCAAAGGACGGGCGTGAGCGTCGCTATGCGCGATCGCCCAAACAGGGAGAGGATGCGAGATGAGCCGGCGAGATCACGATCTGGTAGTGGTGATCGACTTCGGAGCCCAGTACGCCCAGCTGATCGCCCGTCGGGTCCGCGAGGCGAAGGTCTACTCCGAAATCATGCCGCACACTGCCTCGGCCTCGGAGATTCTGGCACGGCGGCCCAAGGCGATCATCCTCTCCGGTGGTCCTTCCTCGGTCTACGAGCCGGGAGCGCCGCAACTCGATGCCGCGCTGGTTGACGGCGGCACTCCAGTCCTAGGCATCTGTTACGGCTTCATGGCCATGGCCCAGGTCCTCGGTGGGTCAGTGGCTCGCACCGGCATGCGGGAATACGGCCGCACGGCGGTGAAGGTGACCGATTCCGGAGTACTGCTCGCCGGATTACCTGCAACCGTCAGCGCTTGGATGTCCCACGGCGACGAAGTGATCGCAGCGCCATCGGGCTTCCGGGTGACTGCCACCTCGGCGAGGGCGACGGTTGCCGCTTTCGAGAATGTCGACCGGCGCCTTGCCGGCATTCAGTGGCACCCGGAGGTGTTGCACACCGAGCATGGCCAACGGGTGCTGGAGCATTTCTTGTACGACATCGCTCGGTGCACTCCTGATTGGACTCCGGCCAATATCGTCGATGAGTCGGTGCTGGCCATCCAGCAACAGGTCGGCGGCAAGCACATCATCGGCGGGCTCTCAGGCGGGGTCGACTCCGCCGTGGCAGCAGCTCTGGTGCAACGGGCCGTCGGTAGCCAATTGACCTGTGTCTTTGTTGATCATGGCTTGCTGCGCAAAGGTGAAGCCGAGCAGGTCGAGCGTGACTACGTGGCCGCAACAGGGGTCGACCTGAAGGTCGTCGATGCCTCCGCACGATTCCTCTCGGCGCTCTCCGGCGTTACTGATCCGGAGGAGAAGCGCAAGATCATCGGCCGCGAGTTCATCCGGACTTTTGAGGCGGCGGCCCGCGAGGTGGTCGGCGAGGCCGGCGAGGTTGAGTTTCTGGTCCAGGGCACCCTCTATCCCGACGTGGTTGAATCCGGCGGCGGTGAGGGCGCGGCCAATATCAAGAGTCATCACAACGTCGGCGGGCTGCCCGACGATCTGCAGTTTCAGCTGGTGGAGCCGCTGCGGACGTTGTTCAAGGACGAGGTGCGGGCAGTGGGCGCGCAGCTCGGGCTGCCGTCGGGGATGGTCTGGCGGCATCCATTCCCGGGACCGGGCTTGGCAATCAGGATCGTGGGAGAGGTCACGAGGGATCGCCTCGACGTCTTGCGGGAGGCCGATGCCATCGCTCGAGAAGAGCTGACGACGGCCGGGCTGGATCGCGATATCTGGCAGTTTCCGGTGGTGCTGCTGGCCGACATCCGCTCAGTCGGGGTGCAAGGCGACGGCCGTACCTACGGTCACCCGATCGTGCTACGCCCGGTGACCAGCGAAGATGCGATGACCGCCGACTGGGGCAGGCTCCCTTACGAGGTCTTGGAACAGATCAGTACCCGAGTCACCAACGAGGTGGATCAGGTAAATCGCGTCGTGCTCGACATCACAAGCAAACCGCCTGGCACCATCGAGTGGGAGTAGAGGGTGCACTCTGGATCCGACCGTTAGGTGATGCGATCCGAGCTCAGGTCTCCAGGCCGGCTTCGGCGGCACGGCCCAAGTCTGAGTACTGCGTCTCATGCTCCGGTGGAACCTGCACCCACGCCTTCATAGGTCGGCCGGCCATGGGCTCGAAGAGGTGTGCCCCTTTCAGGCCCAGAGCGCGAGCATGATCCTCGCCTTGCAACTTGAAGATCATGTCGTCCCCGTAAAGCCCACAGAACGCCTTGCCGCCGCGCCGCTTGATCCCCGGCATGCCGAACATGGAGGCCTTCACTACGTCTCGTTCACCCGACAGCTCGCCAAGCAGTGCATCGAATCGCGCCATCCCGGCCTCGGTCGGCTTGGACAGATGGTGCGGTTGGGTCATACCCGGAGCGTATTCGTTTGGCCTGAGGTCGTGGTTGCCATGGTGGAAATTCAACCCGATGCCAGCCGGGGCGCACCTAAACTGAGGGACGAAAGCATCGTTGCGAGCGCCCCGCGCCCCAGCAGCCTCCGTCGCGAAACACCGCAATTAAGAGGGATTTGACCGTGTCCGATAAGACCAGCCCCACCGCGCCAACCGGCCTGCTCGGCACTGCCCGCGTGAAGCGTGGCATGGCCGAGATGCTCAAGGGCGGAGTCATCATGGACGTGGTAACCGCGCAGCAGGCCAAGATCGCTGAGGACGCCGGCGCCGTCGCCGTTATGGCATTAGAGCGTGTGCCCGCCGATATCCGTGCGCAGGGCGGCGTATCGCGAATGAGTGATCCGGATGTGATTGACGGCATCATCGCAGCCGTTTCCATTCCTGTGATGGCCAAGGCTCGAATCGGGCACTTCGCCGAGGCCCAGGTTCTCCAGTCGCTCGGCGTTGACTACATCGATGAGTCTGAAGTGCTGACGCCCGCCGACTACGCCAACCACATTGATAAGTGGCGCTTCACCGTGCCATTCGTGTGCGGCGCTACCAATCTAGGCGAGGCGCTCCGCCGGATCGCTGAGGGCGCAGCGATGATTCGCTCCAAGGGCGAGGCGGGCACCGGCGATGTTTCCAATGCCGTCACCCACATGCGCCAGATCCGCGCTGAGATAGCACGCCTCACCACGATGGCGTCCGATGAGCTGTACGTGGCTGCTAAGGAGCTGCAGGCCCCTTACGAACTGGTTGCCGAGGTCGCCCAATTGGGCAAGCTGCCCGTCGTATTGTTCACCGCTGGCGGCATCGCGACACCGGCGGACGCGGCCATGATGATCCAGCTCGGGGCTGAAGGGGTCTTTGTTGGTTCTGGAATCTTCAAGTCTGGTAACCCGGGCGAGCGGGCGGCGGCGATTGTCAAAGCGACCACTTTCTACGACGACCCAGATGTGATCGCGAAGGTCTCCCGCGGCCTAGGCGAGGCAATGGTCGGCATCAATGTCGACGAGATCCCGCAGCCACATCGCCTCGCGCAGCGCGGCTGGTGAGCCGCACACTCACTGTCGGTGTCCTCGCCCTGCAAGGTGACGTACGCGAGCATCTACGCGCGCTGAGAGCGTGCGGCGCCGACGTCCGGCCGGTGCGCCGCCCCGCCGAGTTGGCAGGGCTGGATGGGATCGTGCTGCCCGGCGGCGAGTCGACCACGATCGACAAGCTGTCGCGGATCTTCGAGCTACGGGAACCGCTGATAGGGGCGCTCGACGCAGGACTGCCGGCGTACGGATCCTGCGCTGGAATGATCTTGCTCGCCAAGAGGGTGCTGGACGGCACCGAAGATCAACAAACCTTCGCTGCGCTCGATATCACCGTTCGACGCAACGCCTTTGGTCGTCAGGTGGAGTCATTCGAGGCCGATGTCGATCTTGACGGCATCCCAGGCGGCCCGGTCCATGCGGTGTTCATCCGCGCACCCTGGGTGGAGAGCATTGATGATGGGGTGGAGATTCTCGGGGCGGTTGTTCCGCCCGGCCTTGCAGAAGCCAAGATCATCGCCGTGCGGCATGAGAACATCATGGCAACCTCGTTTCATCCAGAGGTCACCGACGACCTGCGTATTCACCGCTATTTCGTCGAGCTTGTCCGAGCCGCCCAGTAACGAGCGCAGTGAAAAGCTCCAGCGTCGGCTAGGGCTTGTCGGTCTGCCAACCGCCCTCGGATGTTTCGGTGGATTCTCCACCCGGCTCAGTTGGAGGGTTCTCGGTACCTGCTGGGCGCTCCTGCGGACCCTCGGGTTCGGGCACGGATTCGGTGGCGTCGGCTTCATGGGCTGCCGGCGCTACCGGCGCCTCGGGTTCTGACGGACCCGGAGGTTGCGGCGCACCGCCCATGGTGGGCTCCTCCGGGGCAGGCTGGCGCTGTTCCCAGGGGGCACCCTCGGTGCCCCAGATGGAATCCTCGGCGGAGCTTGGCGGCTGATAAGCCTGAGTAGGCCCAGACATCCCAGACGGGCTGTAGACCCGCTGAGCTGGCTGAGGCGGCGCAGTGGGGAACCCTGTGGCCTGGCCCTGCGGACCTGACACTGGCGGATAGGTCGGCGACGCCGGCTGCGAACCCTCCTCGGGCACCACGAACAAAGCGATGATGTAGAGGATGACGGGAACGCCGGTGAACAGTGAGATCACTACCGTGAGGACCCGCACCAGAGTCGGGTCCATGTTGAGGTAGTTGGCGACGCCGGCGCAGACGCCACCCAGAATTCTGTTCGACTTGCTCCGCTCTAGTCTCCTTGGCGGCTGCGGCGGGTAAGGGCTGCTCATGACGCACCTTTCGATGGGGGATGTACTACTGATGGTTCCGGGAAAGGACAAGGCCAAGAACACCAACAGCGACCAGTCCCATAGGAGCCACGATCCTGATCACCTGCCAGTTGAGAGGTCCGACGAAGGTTAGCCACAGCGATCCGAGCGCCACGCAGCTGAACAGGAGGCCAAAGATCAAGGCAACGACGTCGTGGGTTTTTCTCATCGTTGCACCTGTATGTTGCCGGCGTCTACGGAAAGGTTGAGCGTCAAGGTGTGCTGGCCAGGCTGTGCTGGCTGGGGATGGATTTGCCCGGTAAGCTCCGAGCCCGCCTCGATCTCTTCACCGTACGCATGCACGGCGCCCATCTCAGCGGTGTAGTTGACGACAACGTGGGCATCCTTGGGCACTCTGACATCGAGACGGCCAAGATCGACATGCGCTCTGTAGCTGGCGTCTGTCGTGACTGCAAGCTGGCTGAGATCGATCGCAAGCTTGCCGAAGTCCTCCGAGTCGCCAGCCGCCGGGAGCGCAGCTACCGCTGTGTAGGCATGGCTGGAGACTGGCATCGAAACCCGGAGGACGGGTCCAGCAGCAGTGACGATCAGCACGACCAGCGCCAGCAAAGCACCGACCGGCAACAAACCGCGCGCTGCGCCAAGCCAGGTCGCGACGACGAGTGTGACGCCGATGACCAGCAGCGCGGCGGCGAGGTAGCCCGCGAGGGGGATCGCTACGCCGAGCGCCTGGGCCACGCCGAGCGCGGACAGCGTCAGGCCGAGCGCGATCAGCGAGACCATTCGTAGGCGCTTGGCCGACTTGGCGTCCGACATTTTCACTGGCGCGGCTGGCGCCGGTTCGGCGTAGAGGCCGACAGGATCGGGCTCAGCCAGGAAGGCGGTGTGTTCAACCGGTTCGGGATCTGGGCTCGGCCGCGACAGGTTGGTCGACGGAGGGCTTGGCCAGTCAGCAGCCCGACGCTCCACAGCCACCTGGCGCAGGTGCTCCCCAATCCGGCGTTGCCACGCCTCAGCGGCCTCGGTGAAGGGCGTCGAAGGTCCGGGATAGTGGACGAACTCGGGTTCAGACGACGGCGGCGACCCCAACGTGGCGGCGCCGGTAGGCGGGGTTGTGGCCTTGTCTGCCTTGCTACGGCGACCCTTGTAGAAGCCGAAGTACCAGATGACGGCGATGACGATTGCCGGCGCAATGCCGAACGGGCTGAGCGACGCGAAGATAGCGAACATCACCAAGCTGGCCACGACAACGAGGGTGATCCACAGTTCCCTCGGCCAACGCTTGACGGACTCGCCGAAGAGATCATCGGCCAGCGCTTTCTGGCTGCCCTCGACTGGGATCAGCAGCCAGCCTGCCAGGTAGAGGACAAGGCCAATTCCGCCGCTTAATGCCAGTAGTGCCCAACCGACCCGGACTAGAAGCGGATCGATTCCCCAATATTGAGCCACGCCACCGCACAGACCGGTGAGTTTGACGTCAGTCGCGCTGCGGCGGATCGTCCAGATCGAGCTCATGCGCTCCATCCTGCCTACGGGGCTACCCTCGAAGTATCAGGGACGACCCCCAATGCTCCCGGCTGTTGCAAGTGAACATGACCGTCCTTGCCGTGCAGCGTCCCAGCTGGTCGGCTAAGGGAGAATCCGGGGACGACCCTGCTGGCCGTATGCCGATACGCGTGTGAAGGTTAGGACATCATGACTGCCACGGACTCGAGCCATCTCGAGCCTGACATTGACCGTTCCGCGAGTCCGCCCATGCAGCGCGCGAACCCCATAGGTGACGATTCAGGATCGGCATCCGGGCCTACCAAGTCAGCGCAACCGGCCGCAGCATTGCTCGCGAAGGAAGAGCCGCCGGACTCTGGCGCCGCAGGCCCCGATGCCCGACCGCGTGCCACGCGGGTGGCCGAGGGGGCCTGGCTGGGAGGAGTCTGCACCGGATTAGCCAGACATCTTGGCTGGCCGGTGATGGCGGTGAGAATCGCCTTCGTCGCCTTGGCAACTTTCCAATTCATCGGAGTCATCGCATACGGCGCCTTGTGGCTGTTATTGCCCCCGGAGTCGACGGCAAAAGCCCCAGGGCTGGAGTCTGCAAGCCGTGCCGGCATGAGGGACCACGGCAGGCCCAAGCGTCGCATTGACTGGGGCATGCTGTTGGCGCTGGTTGCTCTAGGCGTCGGCTTGCTGTTGATCATGCAAAACACCGGTCTTGGCATCAGCTCCCAGCTGTTCTGGCCAGTAGCCTTTGCTTGCGCCGGAGCCGCACTCGTCTGGCGCCAGGCTGACTCCGCACAGCAGAAGCGCTGGCGCGAGGAGGCCGGCGGCAGGGCTTGGCTGGCTCCGTTCGTTGCTCGGGGTGGATGGCCGGCGCTGGTCCGGGTGATCGTCGGGTTGGGTCTGGTCGGTGCAGCCTTCGGCATTGTCATTGCCCAGCAGGGCCAGATTGCTCAATTGCCTGAAGTCATGGCGATGACAATGCTCGCGCTCGCCGGCCTGGCAATCGTCATCGCGCCATGGCTGCACCGTTCACGATCGGCTCTCAACCAGGCGAGAGCTGAGAAGGTCCGAGCAGATGCCCGTGCGGACATGGCCGCCCACCTGCATGATTCGGTGCTGCAGACTCTCGCCATGATCCAGCGCCAGTCTGACGACCCCAAGGCAGTGCAGCAGCTGGCCCGCAGCCAAGAGCGAGAGCTGCGCAACTGGCTGTATGGCGACAAGCTGCACGAAGCGACACTCAAAGCCGCACTGACGGCGGCTGCCGCCGAGGTCGAGGATGAGCGAGGCGTTCCCGTGGAGCTGGTGATGGTGGGCGACTGCGACACCTCGGATGAAATCCAGGCCCTGGAACGCGCCGCCCGGGAGGCGATGGTCAATGCGGCCAAGCACTCTGGAGCCGACAAGATCGATGTCTACGCCGAGGTTGATGAGGAATCTGTCGAGGTCTTCGTCCGAGACCGCGGCCACGGATTCGACCTGGACGCTGTCGCTGAGGACCGGATGGGCGTCAAAGGCAGCATCATCGATCGCATGGCGCGGCACGGCGGCACCGCGACGATCCGTTCTGCGCCGAGCGACGGCACCGAGGTACGACTGGAGATCAAGAGATGAACGTGACACCGAACCAACCCAGCGTGCGGCGGACAACCGACCAGCCGAGTGTCCAGGGAGCGCCGGTCGACCGCGGGCCATACCGGGTAGTCATCGTCGATGACCATGCCATGTTCCGCACGGGCGTGAAGGCTGAAATTGGCCGTTCGGTGGCCGTTGTTGGCGAGGCGGCCGATGCTGATCGGGCCATCGCCGTCATACTGCAGACCCGACCGGACGTGGTGTTGCTGGATGTCCATCTGCCAGGTGGCGGCGGCGTTGAGGTCATCCGTAAGGTGCACGAGAAAGATCCGGATCAGAAGTTCCTGGCCCTCTCAGTCTCCGATGCGGCCGAGGATGTCATCGGCGTGATCCGCGCGGGTGCCCGAGGCTACGTGACGAAATCGATCAGCGGCAGCGAGCTCATCGATGCTATCCGTCGAGTCGCCGAGGGCGATGCGGTCTTCTCTCCGCGCTTGGCCGGCTTTGTGCTGGATGCCTTCTCTGGCTCAATTGATCTTGCCACGGTTGACGAGGATCTTGACCGACTGTCCCAGCGTGAGCGTGAGGTGCTCCGATTGATCGCCCGCGGCTACGCGTACAAGGAGGTCGCGAAGGAACTGTTCATCTCGATCAAGACCGTGGAGACGCATGTCAGCAGCGTGCTCCGTAAGTTGCAGCTCTCCAATCGTCACCAACTGACCCGCTGGGCAACCGACCGACGACTCGTCTAGCTGTATTGAATTCGCTCGCGGATCGCGCTCAGAACCTGCCACGTCGTCGTGGCTCGCCGACGAAACGTGTATCGGCTCTCTTGCTCCACAGCACGGCGGCGCGCGATCCGGCCTACGGCTCGTCTGGGCCATTAGTGTCGGGCCCATGCAGATCGCGCATCAGATCTTGGTGCTGCTCCACCTGATCGGCTTTGCCGCACTGGTGGGCGGCCTCCTCGTGCAATTGAGGGCGAAAGAGCCTGAGGTCAACGCGGCGATGCTTCACGGATCCCTGACGCTCCTGATCACGGGTCTGGCGCTGGTCTGGCTCGAGGCGTCCGGGCCGGATTCGGTGAACTATGTGAGGATCGCGATCAAGCTCGTGGTGACGGCGATGGTCGTGCTGCTGGTGGTCAAGAACCGGAAGTTCGCCTCGATCCCGCGAGGGCTCTGGGCCTTGCTCGTCGGCCTCACGCTGACGAACGCCGCACTCGCTGTGCTGTGGCAGTAAGGTCGGTCGTGAGGTGAAGTCGTGACCGAACATTGTGTCGAAAGTAGTCTCCACGGATGAGGCTTTCGGCTCGAGTGGATTACGCGCTTCGGGCGATGTCGGAGCTGGCTGCAGCTGACGCGCCGCGCACCGTGGAGCAGCTCTCTGATGCGCAGCGCATCCCCAACAAATATCTGGAA
>JBKOZG010000401.1:0-10012 GCA_046725775.1 Actinomycetota bacterium
CGCCATGGCGGCGATCGTCGTCGGCTGTGGGCTCGGGGCGATCTTGCTGGGAGCCTCGGCAGTCATCGGCACAAGCACCGGGGCACCGGCCATGGTCTCGCTCCGCGGCCTAGTCGGACGCCGCGGGTCAGTGGTGCCGACCCTGCTGAACATTGCGCAGAACGTGGGCTGGGCGACCATGGAGATCATCGTGATCTCAGCGGCCGCGGTGGCCGTGCTTGGCCAGGCCTGGCGCTGGCCTTTCGTGATCTTGGCCGGAGCGGCCGCCACAGTGATGGCAATCCGCCCGCTGGGCAGCGTAAGGCTGTTGCGCAAGATCATGGTCTGGCTGGTGCTGGCGGCCTCGGTGTACCTGTTCGTTCAGGTGCTGTTGCAGCCGCGTCAGGCGATCCCGCAAGAGTCAGTGCTCGGCTTTTGGCCAGCTGTTGATCTTGCAGTAGCCGGAGTCGTCTCGTTCGCGCCGCTAGCGGCGGATTACAGTCGGCACTCGCAAACCCGCAAGGCGGCCTTCTGGGGCGCCTCCCTAGGTTACGGCCTCGCCGCGATCGCCTATTATGCCCTCGGCGTCTATGCCGTGCTCAACCTCGGCGCCAGCGATGTGATCACCGCACTGGTCACCCTTCCGGCAGGTGCGATTGCCATCGCGATCTTGTTGGTCGATGAGGTCGATGAGGCATTCGCCAACGTCTACTCAACGACCATGTCGGTGCACAACCTCCTCCCGCAAGTTGACCGGAGGATCGTCGCTCTGCTCATAGGAGCGACGGCAACCTTGCTCGCCGGGCTGCTCGACTTTGGCCAGTACCAGTCTTTCCTGTTCCTGATCGGATCGGTCTTCGTGCCGCTTTACGCGGTGGCCGCCGTGGACTTCTTCGTCGTGAGCCGGCGACGTTGGGATGTCTCCTCAACTTCGAGGTTCCGATTGGCGCCGGTGATCGCCTGGGCCTGCGGATTCGCCTCGTACCAGCTGGTCTATCCCGGAACCGTTCCCGGTTGGGCCGACTTCTGGGCTTCGGTCGGCGCGGCGATCGGATTCGTATCGCCTGGCTGGCTCGGCTCCTCTGTAGCGGCGATAGCAGTCGGAGGGCTGGTGATGTTGATCAGCGGTTTGCCGTTGCGCTACCGTCGCGTGGCCCGCAGGTGACATCTTGGCGAGCGTGTCAGCTGAGAGTGTGACAACGGCGCCGGTCCTGGTCGCCCATCGCGGCTTCTCCTCGCGGCATCCGGAGATGACGCGGGCGGCGTATCAGGCGGCGATTGAGTGGGCGCAGGAGACCGAGATCCCTCTCGGGCTGGAGTGCGATGTCCATTTCAGCGCCGATGACGAGCTCATCTGCCTGCACGATCTGACCTTGGATCGGACGTCTACCAGCTCGGGCCCGGCGTACCAGCGCACCGTTGCGGAGCTCAAGCTCCTCGACTTCGGCTCCCGGAGCGTTGCCGATCCAGAACCCGAGCAGCGTGAGCTGATTACTCTGCGGGAATTGATGAGCATGGTCCGAGAGGCGCGGCAAGACCATGTACCGGTCAGCATTGTGATCGAGACCAAGCACCCCAACGATCGGGGTCGCGCAGTCGAGGAACGCGTTGCCGCGATGCTCACAGAGTTCGGTTGGGATCAGCCGGACGCACCAGTTCGGCTGCTCTCCTTCTCGGTCAAGGCACTCCGGCGCTTCGGCTGGCTGCTGCCCGGAATGGAACGCACGCTGCTCATCGAAGATGATCTTGGCCGCTGGCGGGACGGCAAACTGCCGGACGGCGTACGTATCGTCGGCCCAGATCTGACGTTGATCAAGGAAGATCCCGAGTTCGTCGAGCGGTCAAGACAGCGAGGGCACCAGGTGCATGTCTGGAGCGCCAACGAGATTGACGAGATCAGGCTCTGCCATGATCTTGGGGTGACGGGGTTCACCACCGACTACCCAGATCGTGTGGCGGCTGTCCTCGCGGAAAATCTTCGTTGACTACTCGCGGGCGATCGGACACGACATACAGCGCGGCCCGCCACGACCAGAACCCAGCTCGGACCCGGCAATCGGGATCACCTCGATCCCGGCCTCGATGAGACGCTGGTTGGTCTCGACATTTCGCTCGTACGCGACCGCAACCTTCGGCTCGATGGCCAGGGTGTTGTTGCCGTCGTCCCACTGCTCGCGCTCTGCCGTCACCGGGTCGAGCCCGGTGTCGATCAGCTGCAGCTGATCAATGCCCATCGCTCGTGCTGCGGCCTCGAGAAACGGTGAGGGTTGATCAACGATGAGATCCGAGCTGTCGCTAGAACGGACGGTGATCGCGAACAGCTGGTTTGCGACATTCGGGTACATCACCACCGCATCGACGTCAACCATGGTGCAGATGGTGTCCAGGTGCATGGTGGCGCGGTCTTGATTGATCGGCACGACAAGTACGGTGTGCGCGAGGCCCAGCCGGAAGGTTGTCCGCGCTAGACGCTCGGCTCCTGAGGGCTGAGTCCGTTGCCCAACCCCAATCGCCAGCACGCCGTCTGCCATGGCCAAGACGTCGCCACCCTCAAGGTATTCCTCCCGCCAGCCGTGGATCCGCTCAACCCCCACAAACCGCGGATGGAAGGTGTAGATCAGTTCGGTCAGTTGGGTTTCACGCCGGCGTGCCGACATCGCCAATGAGGTGATCGTGACCCGGTCTCCGATCCACACGCTGGAGTCACGCGTGAACAGCAGGTTGGGCAGCGGATCGATCAGGAAATGGTCGCCTCGGTAGAGAGCCGCAACCAGACTGCCCGTATCCTGCACCTCGTCGTTGCGCAGGCCAGCCATCATGATCTCGGCCAGCTCTTCCGGACCAAGATCAGCGAGATAATCCAGAAGGTATTTCCGCAGCGTCTCACCGAGCCGGATGTCGGAGGCGAGATCTTGGATAGCCTTCGCACGTGCCGTCGGGTCGGCCAACGTCTGGACAAGCAGTTTGCTCAAATAGAGCACCTCAACCCCGCGACTGCGGAGCGTCTCGGCGAACCCATCGTGCTCCTTCTGCGCACGGTCGACCCAGGGCAACCCGTCGAACAGCAGCGCATCGTTGTTCCGCGGCGTCAAACGCCGCAGTTCGTTGCCAGGACGATGCAACAGCACCGTACGCAACCGGCCAACCTCGGACCGAACCCCCGGTGCAGTAATTGCGTCAACGGACATGACGAGGAGATTACCGATTATCAAAACCCGCCAGGCGGACTGCATTTGCCGGACTAGCCTTGGCGGGTGAGCTCCGACCTGTCCCGTGTCGCGTGCGTCATCCCGGCCAAGGACGAGGAGCAACGAATCGCCGCAACCGTCACCGCAGCAAGGGACCTTCCGGGTATTGAGATCGTGATCGTCTGCGACGACGGCAGCAGCGACCGTACGGCGGAGTATGCCGCGGGTGCGGGGGCGATCGTGGTCTCTCATACCCGGAACCGAGGCAAAGCTGCGGCAGTGGAGTCTGCCGTTAACGGGCTGGGCGTTATCGAGCAGCGTGACAATCGGCCCGAAGCAGGATGCCTGCTGCTGCTCGATGCGGATCTTTCCGATTCCGCCGCGAACTGCGCACCACTGATCTCGCCAGTGGTCGAGGGTGAGGCGGACCTGACGATCGCGGTGCTGCCGGCTCAACTGACCGCTGATGGTGGCGCGCCAGGCGGCCTGGGTTTGGTCGTGAACACCGCAGGGCGAGGGATTGCCGAGTTGACCGGCTGGACCCCGCAGGCTCCGCTTTCTGGCCAGCGCTGTCTCACCCGGCGAGCGTTCGAGCTGGCCAGCCCGTTGGCTGCCGGTTGGGGGCTGGAAGTGGGTATGACGATCGATGTGTTGCGAGCCGGGTTGAAGATCCAAGAGATTGAGATCGACCTACGTCACCGCGCCACCGGCACCGACTTGGGTGCTCAATTGCATAGGGCAGCCCAGTTGCGCGATGTTACTCGCGCGCTTGCGGCCCGGGGCCTGGTGCAGGCCGAACTGAAGGATTTGAAGGCCTCCGGTGGTGTGACCGGTGTGTTCAGACGACTCCGAGGTAAGCAGGCATGAATCGATGACGGCGACGAAGCAGAAGCGCCGGAGCGGGAATCCGGCCAAGCCGCCAAAACCGCCTTACCGACCAGAAGTCTGGCATCGGAACCACCGCTTCGCACTGTTCGGAATCGTCGGTGCCACTTCGCTGACGTTGCTTGTCGGTTTCCTTGGTCCGTCCGCCGCCACGCTGACACTCGGTCCTCGGGAGTCCTACCTGCCTCCCTGGTATCTGCCGGCTGGCGTGGTCAAGCCCAATGAGTGGTTCGTTTCGCTGCTGATCTGGGCCGCGATCCTGCTCGGTGCACTCGGCCTATGGGTTGGCCTGCGGGCGCTTGCTGACGGCTGGAAACCAAGATTCAAGAAGCTTTTTGGTCTTGGCGCGGTCCTCAGCTTGCTGACCATTTGCGTGCCACCGATGACCTCGGCGGACGTGTTGATGTACGCCGCGTACGGGCGGCTGCAGGCGATCGGCCGTGACCCGTACGACATCACCCCAGCTGAGGTTTTCCGCGGCCAGTTCGATCCGGTGCTTCGCTGGACCGAACGGCCGTGGCAAGACACCCCGAGCGTGTACGGCCCCATCACGTCCTGGACGCAGCTCACCGCCAACAAACTTGGTGGCGAGAACATGCACGACATCGTGTTCTGGCTGCAGTTGTTCTCGGTTGTGCCGTTCATTCTGGCCTGCGCCGGCGTGCTGCTCCTGGCGCGTGGCGATGCGCGGCGGCAGGGGCGCGTCGCGCTGTTGACCATCGCCAATCCGTTGTTGATCTGGGCTGTGGTCGCCGGTGCGCACAACGACTCGCTAGCAGTGATGTTTGCGGTGGGGGGCCTGCTTTTCATGCGCAAGAACCCGTTCGTAGCAGGCCTCGGCATCGGGCTTGCCGGATGCGCGAAAATCAGTATCGGCCTGTGGGGCCTCGCCATGTTGTGGGCGTACCGGCGAGAACCGAAGAAGGCGCTGCTGCTCTGCCTGGGCACTGCTGTCCCGATGGGTCTGGCATACGTGCTGTGGCAGCCAACGGCGTTCCTCCAGGCGCTGCGCAACGGTGGTTATGTCTCAGTCGGGTCTTGGGCCAATCCGCTCTATCGCCTTTTGGATGTCTTCCTGACTGGATTTCAGGCGAAGGTCATAGTCGGCGTCATCTGCTACATCGGCTTGATCGTGATCGCCTGGATGCTTTCCCGGGTGGTGCCCTGGACGCCGGCTCCAGGTCTGGCCAAGGATGCCGACCTGCGATTGGATCCGCTCACCATCGCTTTGCGAACTTCGTTAGTGCTGTCCGTCGCCTGGCTGATCACCTCGATGTACACGCTCTCCTGGTACGACCTGCTCGCCTGGATGCCGCTAGCGGTGCTGGCCGCCAGCAAGCTCGACAAGATCATGTTGATCAGAGGCACAGCATTGTCCCTAGCCTACGTACCGGGTCGGGCCATCGATGTCGGTCCCGTTCTCGACTTCACAGCCAGCCGCATGCGGGACACCGTGTCGCCGATCATTCAGATGGCGATGGTCCTAGTGGTGTTCTTGTGGTGGCGTCAGCCTGATCGTCCCGAACTCTTCCCCTTCAAGAAGCAGAAGGCCCCACCGGCAAAATCCTCACCAACCGTCTCCAGCCCGCGTGCGGCGCCCAGCAAGGCAGCGCCACCGCGCAGTTCGCCGTCCAAAGCAGCGCGTTCTCGGCAGGCTGCCGTCCCAGTCGAGGAGCTGGCGTCGCGGCGGAGGAGCTGATCACAATCGTGTCGGCGCTGGTATCGCGGCGTAGGAGCTGATCTCAGCGCGCAGTGCAGCCTTGCTTTCCGGGCTGGCAAAAGATGCGTCGACGGCCGCGATCGCAAGCTCGGTCACACCACGTGCGTCGAGGTCGAGCAGGCGAGCCGCGATGGCGTACTCGAGGTTGAGATCAGTGCCAAACATTGGTGGATCATCGGTGTTGATAGTCACCGTGACCCCGGATGACACCAGCTCGCGGATCGGGTGATGATCAAGGTCCGGCACTACGCGTAGAGCGACGTTGGAGGTCAGACAGACGTCCAACGCGATCTTGTGCTCCACCAGGTGTTCCAGCAGGCGCTGGTCATCTCCAGCGGCGATGCCATGCTCGATCCGCTCGGCGCCCAGACTTGTCAGGGCATCCCAGATGGTCTCGGGGCCGGTGGTCTCGCCAGCGTGCGGCACGCTGTGCAACCCCGCCGCCCGAGCTCGGTCAAACTGATCACGGAACATGGAACGCGGAAAGCCCTGCTCCGATCCACCGACTCCGAGCCCGACCAGCGCAGGCACCTCGTGATCAAGGGCAACCGAAGCCGTCAGCTCGGCTGCCGGCACCCCGAAATCGGCCGGGATGTCGAAGATCCACTGCAATTCCAGACCAAGATCACGGTAGGCCGCGCGACGGGCGTCCTCGATCGCCTCGAGGAACGCCTCCGCAGGCAACTCATCGGTGATCGAGATGTAGGGCGTCACTGTCAGTTCGGCGTAATGGATGTTGGCAGCCGCCATGTCGGTGGCGACGCCGTAGGTCAGCGAGTGCATGTCCTCGGCGGTCTTGATCAGCGCGACCACCGCTAGGTAGTTCCGGACGAAGTGGGCGAAGTCGTCAAAAACGAAAAACTTTGCCAGCTCTTCAGGATCGCTTGGCACCGTCCCGGGGTGCCGCTCCGCCAGTTCAGCGACAACGCGAAGCGAGGCCGAGCCAACCTGATGGACATGCAGCTCGGCCTTGGGCAGGCCGGCAATGAACTCCTCAGAGACTGCCACGGAGGCCAGTCTGTCAACATCCCACGCTGCGCTGTGTGGGATGTTGATGCTGTACGTGGGGTGCATGCTGTGCACAGCGTCAAGAACCTAGGCTGATTCGGGTGAGAAATGGTCAAACGGCAGCTGCGCGCAGAGATAATCTGAGCCGGTGCTCGCAGTCCCAGCTAATCACTATGGCTACTACGGACCGGTCGGAACCTTCACCCACCAAGCGTTGCTGACGCTGCCCGCACTACCCGACGAGCCCAGCCCGTACGCGACTGTCGGGCAGGCTCTGCAAGCCGTCCGTGACGGCGACGTCGCCGCGGCCCTGGTACCGATCGAGAACTCGGTCGAAGGTGGAGTCTCGGCGACGCTGGACAACCTGGCGTACGGAGAACCCCTGAGGATCATCCGCGAGGTGGTGCTCCCGGTTCAGTTCACCCTCTTCGCACGCAACGGGACACAACTCCACGACGTACGCCGAGTACTCACCCATCCACACGCGGCAGCACAATGCCGCGACTGGCTGGCCCACAGCCTGCCCCACGCGATCATCACCGAGGGCGGCTCGACCGCGGCTGCCGCTGCAGAGGTGGCCGATCCACACTCGCGGTTCGATGCTGCGATCTGTGCACAGGTTGCCGGCGAGCTGCACGGCCTGTCACCACCGGCCAAAGACATTGCCGACAATCCCGACGCGGTCACGCGATTTGTGCTGGTTTCGCGGCCCGGAGCAGTCGGCCCGGCCAGTGGCGCCGACAAGACCACCATGGTCTTGTTCATGCGCGACGACCACCCGGGTGCCCTTCTTGAGATCCTCGAACAGTTCGCCAGCCGCGGTGTGAACTTGTGCCGGATCGAGTCGCGCCCGACCAAGAAGAGCCTTGGTGACTATTGCTTCAGCGTTGACGCGGAGGGCCACATCGATGACGCACGGCTCGCCGAGGCAATTATGGGACTGCATCGGGTGTGCCGCGATGTCGTCTTCCTGGGCAGTTATCCTCGGGCCGACCTGACTGAGCCGATCATCCGGGAAGGCACTTCTAACGAGGAGTACGCCGCAGCCGAGACCTGGCTTCGGAAGCTGCGCGGCTGAGGGCACGTACCCCAGGCACCCGCATGCGCCGAGTGGGCGTCGCCGAGCTGACCTGGCCGTTCCCCGTCGTCAGCTCATGAACCGGCCTCGGTACCCGCAGCCGCAGTGCTCCGGGCACCACCTCAGCAGTTAACGTGTTGCATTCCCCGACGCTGTCGCCGTCAAGTTGAAACTGATCACGCTCCTCCACCGTGATCGTGACCCTACGGCCGCTCAGCCGATCCAGCTGGTCGTCGGGTTGCTTGCGCCGCGTCACGACGCGTGTCGTCAACCTGACCCAGTCGCCGAGCGTCCGCGGAGAGGCGACGACCACGTCCAGCATTCCGTCATCGGCCCGTGCGTTTGGAATCAGTTGAATGTTGGCCAACAGGAAACCAACATTGCCAACCACTATGACGTGCGCCCGGCGCCTGATCGGCGGCTGATCATCGACCGCGATGGTCGCATGCATCGCGGGATGGTTGGCGTTTTGCGCCGCCGAAACGAAGTATGCGGCGGAGCCGACGGCTTTCTTCATCTTCGGGTCGGCACCCACCATGATCACTGCATCGAGGCCGATGCCGGCCATCACCGCAAAATGATCAGGCGGCTGGTCGTCGACCTGGAGTCGTACCAGGTCCAGCGCCTTGTCGACTCCGTCGAAGGCAACGTCTAGGGCAGCCACCTCGTCCAGCGGGATGCCGATATTCCGGGCCAGCAGATTTCCCGTGCCGGCAGGGATCAGGCCGAAGGGAATTCCGGTGTGGGCAAGCCCGGAGCAGATCACGCGGATCGTGCCGTCACCGCCGGCACCAAGCACCAGATCAACGTTCTCGCGTACGGCCTGCTGAGTCATCGCCCGGCCGGGATCCTCACTAGTGGTTTCCAACCAGAGCGCCCGATCCCAGCCGCGACTCTTCAGCTCGTATTCCACGTGCCGCCGGAACGTAATCCAGTCGGTGACCTTGGCCGGGTTGAAGATGACCGCGGCCCGCCGGGGCGGCGCGGCTGGAACCTCCGCCGCGGCAGCCCGGCTGCGGACGATCTCACCGACGAGCTCATGCGGAATCGGCACCCTGACTCCGGCTAACAGCAGGGCAATGGTTGCCGCGAGCGAGCCGTATAAGGCGCCGCCCACGATGTCGGTGATGTAGTGGCCACCGGTAATCCAGCGATTGAAGGCGACTGCAAGTACGAGGAGGCCAGAACCCACTTGCCAGAGCATGCGAGCTCTCACGGACTGCCGTGTCACTGCGAAAGTTGCCCCAACGGCGATCGACAAAGCAACGACGGCGGTCACGTGGCCGGATGGATAGGCGTAGCCGTGCGCGGTCAGCAGATCAAGCGCCTGCTCCGGTCGCGGCCGTTGCAGGGTGATCTTGAGCAGCGCGGCACCGCCCCAACCGATCGCGATCACCAGAACCAGCGCCACCGCCAGCTGCCGCAATCGGTGCCGCAACGCCCACAAGGCGATGGCCGCTAGCGCCGCGTACTCAACTCCCGGCCAGGTCAACAGGGCAAAGGCGGCGGCGATCTCCGCGGCGGCCGAGCCCGGGTCCAATGGAGGCGCCGCCGTACGTAGATCGAACGCTGCGAAAGCAGCGGAATTGAAGGTCAGCCAGGTCCAGACGACAAAAGTCAGCAGCAAGGCGATCGCGATGAGGACCGACGATCGGGGCGGGGGGCGACGGACCATAACCGCTTCATCATGGCAGCAGCGCCCAACAGTGGTGTCGGTTTGGCGGGGTTCTGCGCCCTCATGGTTAGGCTGGCCCGGTGATTGATGTCAAGGTGCTCCGCCTCGATCCAGACCGGGTACGCGCGTCCCAGCGCGCCCGTGGTGAGTCGGAGTCTTTGGTCGACGACCTGGTCACTGCGGACGAGGCGCGTCGCAACGCGATTGCTCACTTTGAAGAGCTCCGGGCCGAGCAAAAGGCGCTTGGCAAGCAGGTGGCACAGGCCAGCGGCGAGCAGCGTGCGATCTTGCTGAGCCGTACCAAGGAGCTTGCCGACATGGTCAAAAAGGCCGAAGCGACTCAGAACGAGATTGCGATCGCCTTCGACCAGATGCTGCGTCAGGTCGGGAATCTGGTCTTTGACGATGTGCCGCTAGGCGGCGAAGACGACCTGTCTCTTATACACATCTCCGAGCCCACGAGACAAGTTCTAGTATCG
>JBKOZG010000294.1:0-9712 GCA_046725775.1 Actinomycetota bacterium
TCGCCGCGGTATTCATCCTGGAGAACGCGCACCACGCACGAAGAGGCCAGACTGCAGCCTGGCACACAGCGACGATGGCGATTGGAATAGGAACAGGCATGGCTGTGGGAGGCGTGCTCTCCTACCTTTTCGGCGAGACCGGTCTTGATTCCGGCTGGTGGCGGATCGCATTCCTGCTCGCGCTCCCACTCGGCTTCATCGGCGTACAACTCCGCCGGCGGGTAGCTGAGACGCCTCAATGCGAAGTACTTCGTACGGATTCGAGGCTCGCCGATCATCCGGCTCGTCAGCTCTGGACTTATCACCGACCTGCCGTATTGCGTGGATTCTGCTTGATTGCGGCCGGCTCGCTCGCGTTCAACACCTTCTTCATCTTCATGCCGAACAATCTCATCTCTCGCCGCGGCGGCGAGCTAGGGCCAGTCCTGATGGTGACCGCCTCCGCACTGGGTGTGGCAGCGATTGCTGCCGTCGCGCTGGGCCGCCTCTCCGATCACGTCGGGAGACGCCCAGTGGTCATCGGCTCGGCCGCGGCGCTGTTGATTCTCCCGGCGCCGATGAGCCTAGTGGCAGTACGCGGATCGCTCGTCAGCCTCTTCGTGGCGGAAGGGTTAGTCGGCGTAGCGGTGGCTGGCGTACTCTCCGTGGCGATGCTTGGCGAGCTTTTTGCGGTGCCTGTGCGGTCAACGGGCTTCGCCCTGACGGCTGGCCTCGCCACCGCCCTCATCGGCGGAACAGCGCCGTTGGTTGCCCAACTTCTCGTCACCCTCGTTGATCTTGAAGCCGCACCGGGGATCTACGTTGCTGTTATGGCTGGCCTGGCTCTCATCGCGCTGCGGAGTTGGCCCGAGACCGCTTTCAGGGAGCTGATCTGACAGGCTTCCGGTCGTTAGTCCGGCTGCCGGAGCGTGGTTCAGGACTTGCTCACCAGGCGCCGAACGATTGGTTCGGCTTCGTCCGTGGCCAGCTGGTCGGCTTGGGTGGCAGCGTACCGACCGGCTAGGGGGCGTGCGCTTAGCCCGTGGGCGAGCACACTCAGTAACACTGTGAAGCCGATGGTCCCGACCAGGCTCTGCACTGGGCCTGGCACGTCATGCAGCTCCTCGAGGGTGATCAACGCGAACACTACCGAGGCGAGTCCACGGGGTCCGAACCAGCCGACGAATGCGACCGTGAGCCCGTCCATGCGTGAGCCCAGGAGGCACAGTGCGACCGGGACCATGCGGATGATCGTCAGGCTGAGCACGGCATAGGCGACCACCTGCCAGGACAGGCTCATCGTGAGGGTGGGGACCGCTAATGCCCCGAACAGCAGCCAGGCAACCATCGACGACAGGCCACAGGTCTGTTCGACGTAGTAGACCTCCTTCTCCCCGCGACGGCCGGCGCAGAGCGTAAAGGCAATGCCGCCTGCAAATGCGGCGACGAAGCCATTTGCGCCGGCCAGCACGGCGCTGAGGTAGGCCAGCAACGAGAGGGCCAGGACCGGGCCCGGCGAACTCCTCTGAGCTCCAGCCGCGCCTTCTGGTCTGGCGGAGAAGTAACCCGCCTCCGGCGCCGACACTCACGCCGATCAACGCTCCGACGAGCAAGCCGATCACCGCCCGCCCTGGCGTTTCATGTCCAGCAAGTCCCGCTTCGGTTGCGATGCCTGCCAAACACACCATCACGACTGGGGTGGCAATCCCGTCATTGAGTCCACTCTCCAGGTTGAGGACCCGTCGGATCGGCTGCGGGACTCGTTGATCCGACATCACTGCTGAGCCCAGAGCCGCGTCGGTCGGTGCAAGCGCGGCACCGAGCAGCAACGCGTACCACGGACTGATCCCGAGCAACAGGTAGCCGGCGACGGCGCCAAAGGCCATTGTCAGCGGAAGGCCAAGTCCGAGGAGCCGTACGCAGCGCCCGAGATCGGCGCGCAAGTCCGATATGCGGATTCGGCTGGCGTCGGCGAACAGCACCCACACCAGGGTCACCTCGGCGATGATCTTGACCTGATGCGAGTCAGTTTCCACATCGAAGAGGTGAAGACCCTCAGCGAGCACCAGGCCGACCGCGACGAAGAAGATCGGCGTGGAAATGACCGCCGCGCGCGTGGAAATCCCGGCCCACAGGACGATCGCCACGAGAGTCAGGCACAGCGCAGCCAATTCCATAGGTGGACCTCAGATCCCCAGCAGCTGCTGCGGTGGCCCGGCAGCCACTGATCCCACACCTGTGAACACGCCGATCCTCCGCTCCCTTACGTTCGACGTTGGGTCTGTCGCTATTGTGTCGACGGCGTCGACCGCGCTGCCTCACCCGTCGCGGGTAAAGGGGCTGACGCTGAGCCACGGCTGGCGCACTGTCTAGTGCAAGCCGCCGTCACGAATCGGACCGACGGCACCGTCCAATCACCGGGAGGCGCGGCTCGAGGCTGGAATCAAGCGGCGCTTCACACGAGTCGATGTCTTCGCCGGATGAGTTGACGTTCGGGAATCCGGTGGCTGCCATCCACGACGTCGATGCCCTTACCACCTCGCACTTGCGGGGCCCCCTTTGCCGAGCCTCTCAGCGTCCGAGTGAGTACGGATACATGCAAGCAGGTCGCTCGAGTCTGGCTCCCAGATTGGCTCCCGATCTGACCGAGGTCTTAGGCCGCGCTTGACGGAATGGGGTCCGGGCACCGTCCGGGGCCAGGTTCGCCACGGTGCGGCAAACCGTGATCAGCACCAGGTGGCCGTATTCTCTTGCCAACAGGGCCACCACCACCGTGGAGTGCGAGAGCTCGAGCCCGGGCCCTTAATGGAGCCAGGAATCTGCATGGGCGATGGATCGTCAACCGAAGACGCGAAACCGGCTGGCATCTCTCCGTTGCGTTTACGGGTAGGGGTATTTCTCATCCTCCTGTGGATCGTCCCGTTCTGGGCGTTGGCGCCCCGCATCGCGGATTCCCTCAGCGGGCTCAGTAACCCTCCATCAGTTGCTGCCGTCACGACAACCATCGTCGTCGTGCAGACCCTCCTCGGGCTGCTCGGGTTCTGGGTCGCCGGAACACAGGTCAAGTCGATAATCAAGGGCTCCGCGAAGCTGCGTGCTATAGGGGCTATCTGGTCGATATTCGTTCACGGGGATATCCGAGGTCAGGGCGACGTCGGCAATGATCTGAATGAAGGGCGACCACCACGCGAAGACGCGTAGCTACTTCGCTGTGGTGAACCGCCTGCGGTACCCGGATGCCGTACAGCTGCGAGCTTGGCCGTGGTTGTCGGCGCTTAGGTGAAATCGTGAAGCAGATGCTCGGCCTCCCAGTCGACGCACGCAGCGACGCGTTGAGGTCGCGTTGTCGGAGCCCGGCCGCGCGAAGCGGCCGGCAGCAAGCCAAGACACGCGGACCGCGGCAGGCTGTGCGAAGCGAAACCCTTGATCATCTCTAAGACGGATTCGGCAGAGCTCTTGGCTTGGCTCTTGTCGAGAGCAGACCCCAGCTCGGGGGACCCTCAGCGGCTTGAGGGGACACCGGCTCGGAATCCAGTACGGCCGCAAGGTGATGAGGACAAAGGGTGGAGTCGGTTGCGGCTGGAACCCAAGAGTTGATCATCAGCTGCTGCTTGGCGGTTGCTGCAGCTCGATCAGCATTGCGCGAATCTCGTCCTGCTTTGCGGCCAGTTCGTCGAGGCGGTCCAGCAACAGGGCCTGCGAGTCGGCGGTCGTGGCTGCTGCGGTCTCAATTTCCGCCGACATGACGTCGTCGGGCTCGGTGCCGGGCTGGCTGTGTCGTCTGACGAACCAAGCGGCCACACTGGCGCTCACCGTGCCGATCAATCCGACGCCCACGACCATGACGGCCGTGGCGATGATGCGGCCGGGGGGCGTGACCGGTGTGTAGTCGCCGTAGCCCACTGTCGTGGTGGTTTCGATGGCCCACCAGATCGCATAGCGGAAGGTGGTGATGGTTGCGCCGGGCGCGTTGTGCTCCACGCGCCACATTAAGAAGGCACTGACGAACATGGCCGCGACCACGAGGCTCACGATCGACCCGGCGATCCGCTCCGTGCTCACCGACGCGAGGCTACGACGCAGGAGCAGGACGACGCGCAGCAACCGCAGCATCGGCAGCAGGACCATGAGCAGGTCCAACTTGTGTGTCCGAACGAACCTGCCCTTTTGGACCGACAACATCAGCCGCGCGACGTAGTCCACTGCGAAGCATGCCCAGACGAACAAGACGATGACATTCAGGGTCTGCAGGAATGCCGGCGGCGCATCCGGGAAACTCCAGATCAGGATCACGTCGATGAGGAAGATGACGGCGAGCACGTCGAGCGGACGCTGCACACGCTCGACCCAACGGCGACCGGCGGGTGCCAGGATCTCGGAGTCGACGGTAGTCACATGAGGATTGTCCGCCGCTACGCCTCGAACGAACGGCCGCATCGCCGTATACCGGAAGGCCTCGCATGCCGACTGTCACGCAGGAATGAGGTACCACAGGCCCTTTAGAAGATCGCAGGGAGGTTCGGGGCATCATCATGTCCTACCGGCGCACCCTGGAGACCGACCGGCGGCACCTGATGGAGGACTTCCACTATGTCCACATGGCCCGGAAGGTGGTCGGGGTCGGCAGTGTTGGCACGCGGGCCTGGATTCTGCTGATGCTCGGGCGAGACGACCAGGACCCGCTGTTCCTGCAGGCGAAAGAAGCCCAGGAATCGGTGCTGGAAGGGTTCGTCCAACGCCCGCCTCCAGGTCAGGCCCCCACGGAGCACCGGCTCTTGATCTGATAGAAGCAGATTCGGTAGCTGGTGGCCGCCCGCAGTCGCCTCTGTCTGTCATGTATCTGGTGCTGCCACATCCTCGATTTGGCGGGAGCCGCTCTATCGGCCGGTGCGGGGTGGCAACTTCGGGGGGCCCGCTAGTGGTTGGGACAGGCGCTGTCGATCTTGGTGTCGGCGACCACCCGAGGCTGGAGCAGACGCGGGCTCTGTGATGTCAAGCCCGTTGTTGTCGTCACTGCACCGGGCGACACCTCGGTCGAGGTGGTGTTGCCAGAGGGCCGAAGCTGTGGGCAGCTGTGCTGGCTGCTCCGGTTGGTCGTGGGTCGTTGGGGTGGATGCCGTTGGCGGCCCGCCACACGGCGATTTCACCGATGATGGTGAGATTGGGGCGGCTGCCCGGCGGCGCCCACACGGGCTGGGTTTCGTCCAGGCCAGCGTGACCTCGAACCTGGTCGGCGAGGTCGGTAACTAGGCGGGACCGCTTCGCCAGATATTGGTCCCAACCGGGATGATCATGAAGCGCTTGCGGAATCCCGGGAAGCCAAGGAAGCGGCCCTGGGTCGGTGGCTGTCGGCTCTGGGAGGCGCCAGTCCAAGACTGCTGCCATGTCTGCTGCGGTGTGGAGTTCTCGACCGGCGGCCGCTGTGTGCAGGTGGAGGAGTGGATGCTCACCGGTCTCGGCCGCCAAGGTGAGCAGGTGTGCCCGCAGCGTCGGCCACGACGACTCGTTGGTGAGGTGGGGCACGACCTGGTCGGCTCGGGCGTCGAGCATCTGAACGATCTGGGGTCCGAGGAGCTGCTCGGCGGCCACCTGAAGGCTGTCGGTGTAGCGCCGGACGGCGTCACACAGCCGGGCAGCCGGGTCGCTGTGTTCTCGCAGCAGGCTGGTGGCTGAGGCGGGGGTGTCGTCGCAGGCGAGGATCTGGTGCAGGATCTCGGTCGGGGTGCGGGGTGTGACCGTCTCGGGTCGAATGACGGTGTGCGGGTCGCCGTCGCCGACGACTTGTAGGTAGAGGTGGTTGGCGGCCCGGCCGCGGGTGAGCATGGTGTATAGCTGCTGCCGTGACTCCTGCCCGGAGAGCAGTCTGTGCATGGTGTCGGCCGAAACGCCTTGGGCGGCGTGGATCGTGCTCGCATAGCCCAGACCGGTGGAGTGGCGGACGTAGTCGGCGGGCAGCCTCACACTGAGCCGACTGCGGTTATGTCGAACTTTGAGATCCCCGTTTCTGCCCATTACGGTGATGGTCCAGCGGTCGCCGTTCTTGACCCAGTCGGTGGCGGTGCGGCGGAGTCGCCGGTCGTTGCTACGGGTGATGATCACATCCCCAGCACTGGCCTCGTTCCCGTCGGCCAGCTGCACCACCGCATCCGGCACGTCGCCGTTGAGGCGGTGGTTTCGGGCGCGGCAGTTCAGCTCTGCCACCAGATCGCGGGTGGGGGCAAGCATGATCGCGTCAAGTCCTCCCGCGCGGTCGGAGACCCAAGCGCTGAACGCATCCTGGGTAATAGCTGCGATGCCGCCGACGTGGACACGACCCTGATTCAGGTAGAAGTCGAGCGCCTCTGGTTTGCCTTCGCGAAGGGCGAGCGATGCTGCGGCTTCGTCGGGGTCGGTGAAGCGATGCAGCTCGGTGAGTTGGAGGGCGCCGTGTGTGTGTTTGATGTCGCGCAAGACGCCGCCGGCGCCGATCGCGGCGAGTTGTTGATCATCTCCGACCAGCCGGACACTCCCACCATGAGCGATCACGAACTGCACGGCGGTGTCGAGGGTCAGGGTGTCGGCCATGCCGGCTTCGTCGATGATCACCAAGGTTGATGGCCCGATCTGGGCAGCCCATTCCGGTAGCTCGCCGCGTTGCACGGACCAGGTGAGCTTGGCGAGCGTGTCGGAGCCGATGCCAGTCTGCTCGCGAAGGACCGCGGCCGCGGCGGCTGACGGAGCGAGCCCGGCCACGTCGCCGCCGTCTTGGGTCCACGCGAGGGCGAGGGCCCGCAGGGCCGTGGTCTTGCCGGCGCCGGCGGGAGCGATCGCCAGCTGCAGCCGCCGTCCGGAGGTGCACATCTGGCGGACCAGTGATGCCTGCCCAGCATCGAGTATGGTGCCGTTCGCCGCCATCTCAAGCAAGGCCAGATCTACCGCTGTCTGGTCGACGGTCGCGCCGTCGTGGCGTCCGGCGATGGTGACCAGGCGCTGCTCGGCGTCCAGGATCCTGCGGGATGTGTACAGGTCGGCGCCGGCGACCGTGTAGACCGAGGAGCCGTCGACCCGCCGTAACCCTTCGGGCTCCTCAATCCCGTCATCCGGCGGAGCCAGCAGCACCGACCGGGTGTGCAGCACGTCATCCACCAGCAAATCCACCAGCGCATCAGAGCGCTCGGCGGGTATGTCGGTGGTGCGGATGTGGCGTTGGGCTTCGGCCCGGAGGTGCAACATTTGCCAGGTCGAGCGGCGCTCCTCCATCGCGGCCAGCACCCGGTCAGCCGTCTGGGAGACCCACGCGGCGTCTACCGTCTCTCTTGCTGCGGGCCACGGAGACGGCGTTTGAGCGACCATGTCCGTAACGGCGTCGTGCCCGCCCAGCACCGTGGCTGCTTCGGCGTGCCAGGTCGCGCGTTGCTCGGCCAGGGATCGCGGTTCATGTTTGGCCTGCCGGGTCTCCAAGGTCGCCTGCTGGGCCAAATGCAACGCTTCAACCGGGGTCGGCGGCCGGCCGTGATTGCGTTGAAACGCAACGGCCAGCTCACCTTGGCGGACCTGGATGTGGGCGCGGCGGGTCGACCAGCGCTGGTTCAATCTCGGGTCGACGCCGACGATTTCTCGGACCGGCCGTTTGGTCGGGTCGCTGCCGGGGCGTTCCGTGAAGCGGACTCCGAGGGCGTCGCGGAGGTGCTGCTCCAGAGCCGTGTTGTAGGTCTCCGAGGCGGCCACGTTGGCTTTGAACAACACCCGCCCATCGATCGAGAGCCACCGGCCGTCGAAGGTCTGCACCTTGTTCGCGACCGCGACATGGGTGTGCAAATCGGGATCCCCGGCCCGGCTGTCCCGGTGCGTGAACGCAGCCGCGACCATACCTCGCACATCAACCTGACGGATCCCCTGCGGGCCAGTCCGGGTGAACAACGCGTGCCCCTCGATAAACGACAACGCATCCCGCACGGCGGCCTGGTGGGCACGCTCAATCACGGCCGACACACTTGGGTCAGCGACCGCCCACAGCGCCGACACCGACTTCACGGGGGAGAACGTCAGGTCATAGCCGGCGACTGTCTGCGTTCGCGGCCGGGAGTCTTCAGCGATCTGCCCGGCCAGCTCCCGGGCATCAAGCGGCTCGCGGCCATGCTCGGCGACAAAGAACTCCCGGGCGACCTCGGTGCGCACTTGTGCCCGGTTGCGGCAGGCACCGGCCAGTCCCCAGGCAAACCGGCCGCCTCATTGATCCCAGCGATCCGTTTCGCGACTTCACGCCGGAATGGGCTGACGTCATGGTTGAGGATCTTGAATGGGACGCCGAGTCGGGTCACGGCCAGATAGTCGCGTTCAGTCAGGTCCGGCCCTTCGAGCTGCTGCAGCCTCAGCTCCGCCAGCGGGTGCAGGCCGCAGCCGAACAAGGCCCGCATCTGCTCCGCGCTCACCAGATCGCTGGCGGCGAGGCCGTCGATTCCCGCCATCCCAGAACCGATCCATAGCCCGGGTGTCTCACCCCGTTGGGCGTAGTAGGCCGCCAGGCCGGTGTGGCCCTTCTCGGTCGAATCCAAAGCAGCCACCTGTCGCGTGAGGTAGTCATAGCCCGACCCGGCGGTGAGTTTGTGGATGCTCATAGTCACGCTTTCCCTAAGGGAATCCGAGCCCTTGGCGGTCACTTGGACGGGGTACGTTCCGGTGGTGCATTGGGTGTGCTGAAGTCGGGTTCGTCAGAAATTGGTGGGGGTACGTGAAACGGGTCGTGACAGTCAAGGTGACAGCCGACAGGGTGGATGCGTCCTAGGTCGAATCCCAGGATTGCGCGCGAGATAGGTAGGTGTCTGCTGGGTGGTCAGTCGGTGCGGCAGACGGCGCGGCGGGCTGCGCTGCACCCCCAGGCCTGCCATGGGCGAAACGCCAGGAACGGATCGCCGGATCGACGCGTTAGCGGTCGAGGTGCTGGTCGCGATCGATGAACGAGACCCGTCGAACGCCGCGCCGGGCAGCGGCTGCAGACCATGATTGACCGCGAACAACTTTCGCTGCGCAAGGCGGTCGCCTGGCTAGACAACACCATCACGATCCGGAGCGCGTCCCGGCTCCTGCAGCAGGCGCAGCCCAATATGAAAGAGAGTGGCTCGGGCGACCGGTCGGCGGGTTGATCGCACCGGGTTGGCCGCACTAGATCGTGGCCAGTCCGACCGTCTTCGACCGGTACCGGTCGAAGAACGTCAACGCGCCAGACAGCGACTGGCTGTGGTGGACGGACGGGGCGATCCCATACCCGCTCTGAGCGGCAATCACCTGTTACAACCCGGCACAACAGCGTCAGCGATCCTGAACAGTCCACGGCCGCCGAAGTGATTGCCGTGCCGCAAGGCTGGCCTATTTGACCGCGGCTCCTGCGCAACCAACGGCACGACGAGCTCAGCTGGCTTCTGCCCGGACTGACCGAAGCGGACCTGGCCGGATTGATGAACCGGCGAAGGAACCACCTGGCTCTCAGCTGCACTGCTCATCACCAGACACATACCGACGGAAACACACAGCTTTTTCCAAGTCGTCTCGAGCCACCGACCGCCAAGCAACACCCCAGGTCCTTAGGGACCTATAGGCAAGGGCTGGCGTCGGGCCGAGGGTTATCCACACGTTCTCGCGATGGCGACGGATTCGAGGTCGGCGTGGCTTCATAAAAGCAGCCGCGTTCGGGAAGAAGGCACTGGTCGGGTGGGCGAGGTGGTGATGGACGGCGAGACGGCGGAGACCCTTGCTG
>JBKOZG010000398.1:0-4176 GCA_046725775.1 Actinomycetota bacterium
GCACAATGTTGATCTTGGTCTGGCTGCCGGCAGGTGACTGGTACGGCTCCCCGAGCAGCCGCTGGAGGGTCGCGGGCGCACAGTTTGCCAAGATCGTTTCGGCCGTGATCCTCCGACCGTTCGCTAGCCGCAAGGTTGCTCGGCTCCCCGCACCCAGCTCGATGGCATCGACCGGGCAGCTGGTCCGGAGTGAAGCCTTCGCATCCTGGGCCACTCGGACCAGCTCAGCGGTTACGGCCCCCATCCCACCAACCGGTACCTTCCACTCTCCGCTGCCATTGCCGATCACGTGGTAGAGGAAGCAACGGTTCTGTCGCAAGGACGGATCATGCGCGGAGGTCAAGGTGCCAATCAGGGCATCGGTCAGCACGAGGCCGCGTACGGTGTCGTCGCTGAATGCTGATTCAACGAGCTGACCGAGCGGCCGCTCGACCACTGACGACCACAGCTCAGGATCGACACGCGATCGCAATTCATCGACCCGCGGGAGGGCCCTGGTCAACGTCGGTTCGACTACCGCAGCCAGGTCATGCAGGGCGTCTCGGAATGCCACCCATTCCTGGTACTCGTGCTCGTCGCCAGTCAGCAAGCGGAATGAGTCGCGGGTTAGGCGTCCTTCCTGGCGTTCGATAAGCAGGCCGCTCCCGTCGACTGGCGTGTATGAGCGGACCTGACGCGGGTGTAATTCCAGCCGGAGTCCCAGCTCCTCAATGATCAAGCTCGGCAGCAACGAAATCAGATAGGAAAAGCGGGAGAGCCGAACCGATACTCCCTGAAACACTTCTGTGCTGGCCACGGCGCCGCCGAGCTCGCCGCGCCCCTCGAGAACGGTGACCTGACGTCCGGCCCGCGCCAGGTATGTGGCCGCGACCAGTCCGTTATGCCCGCCACCGACGATGACTACCTCCGAGTGGCTGTTGGTCATCGACTCCGATTGCATCGGGCGACGGTAGCTGGACAAAGGCGCTTATGCATTCGGGACACGCAGTGGGTTACGTGCCTGCAACCTGCGGGCTCTGGCGAGCAGTTGGCGTCTCAGCTTGTTGATCTCTGGATGCACTAGCGGGGTTAGCTCGTGGCCCAAGGCCAGCTCGAGAATGTAGTCGGCGAGCGCAGGGTTCCTCGCGAGGATCGGCCCATGCGAGTATGTGCCGATCACAGTGCCGGCAACAGCGCCCTCGGTGCCGTCGTTGCAGTTCCCAATCCCGATTTCTACCGTCGCAAGTGGCTTGACGCCCGTACCAAGCCGGGTGTACCCACCGTGGTTCTCAAACCCGGTCAGCCATTGACCATCACCGTCTCGGCCGTTCCAGCGGCTAATGATCTCACCGACAGCCCGCACCGGGCCACGCGATGTGCTGACGTCGAGTAGGCCGAGGCCAGAGATCACTTCGTCCTTGTATCCGACGGTGAAGTTGTTGCCAACGATCTGGTAGCCAGCGCAGACCGCGAGGACTGCGGCTCCACGGTCAACGGCTCGGTCGAGTCCGCCGTCGGCTTTGAGCGCCGTTGCGGCTGTGACCTGAGCCGCGTCCTCGCCACCACCCAGGAGATAGACGTTACCGGTATCTGGCAGTGCGTGGCCTGGCTCGACAGCTGTCAGCACCGGCTCATACCCCCGCCAGGCGAGACGCTTCATCAGAACAGTGGCGTTACCCCGGTCGCCGTAAAGGCCGAGCAGGGATTGATAAATCAGAACGACTTCGACGGGCCTTTTCATCAGACCCTCCCCATCTTGCGAAGCCGCTGGAAGGGGGTGTACGTCGCGATGACGTCGACTGGCTCCAGATGGCCGGCGAGCGCGTCGGCAAGATCAGGTATGCAGCGGTAGTCGACTTCGGCGTATTTAAGACGTACGGCGAGGTCCTGAGCCCGCCGCCCGGTCGCGATGACCGAGCGTCCCGCCAGCCGCTCATATTCAACATCCCAGAGCCAAGACACATCACGACCATCAGCCGGGGCCGAATCGATCCCCAGCACAACCGTCTGGGACTGCGCTAACGGCAGAGCTTCGGCCCAACCAGCCGGGTTCTTGGCCAGTATCAGCCGGGCGGTCGTATTCCCGAACCGTGCCGTCGCGAATCGACCGGCCGGCGACGTGACCGTGCGCATCCCGGTTAACGCCGTTCGAGGGTCGACACCCATGAGTTCTGCGGCAGCTAGGGCGTATCCGGCGTTGCTGATGTTAAAGGTGCCCGGCACGCTGAGTTGGGGATCCCAGACGTGTCCTGCCCGATCGACGATCGTCCCAATCTCGACCCGGTAGTCCCCCTTGGGCTGGGCGAGTCCGCAACCTGTGCAATACCAGTCACCACCTTGCCCTGAGATGTGATCAGGCTCGGTGCGTACCAGGCTGGCGTCGCATTTGGGGCAGAGCGAGGAGTCTTGGGTCCAGGTGGTGGCCGTGTCTACCCAGATGACTTGCTTGGCCGCCAGCGCCGCCCATACGATCAGCGGCTCGTCCGCGTTGGCGACGACGATAGGTCCGGCGGGACCCGCGTCGGCGAGCGCATTGCGCCAGCTGCGGCCAAGACCCTTGATCTCGTGGTGCCGATCGAGCTGGTCGCGACTGAAATTGAGGAGTACCAACACCTCGGGCCGACTGAGCCGAATGATGTCACCGACCACCCGCTCGTCGGTCTCGAGGATCGCGATCTCAGCATGGGGATGTCTACTCAGTGCCGAGGCAAGACCGTGATGCAGGTTGGCGCCGTCTGCGTTGTGAACCAGGCGGTTTCCATCATGGTTGAGATATTCGCGCAGCGCTGATGCTAGAAAGTGCGTTGTCGTGGTCTTGCCATTGGTACCAGACACAACCGCGATTCGCTTGCCCCTCAGCAGCTTGCCCAGCGCTCCCGGGTCGAGCTTGAGCATGACTTTCCCTTGGATCGAGGCCCCGGTACCTCGGCGGGTGATCCGAGAAGCGGCGCCGGCCAGGCGTCCAGCCAAAGTGGCGGCAGTCAAGCGGGCGGTCGAGATCGACATGGCACTATGGGAGTCGGTCGGGTAGTAAGTCATCGAACCTCCGGCGATGATCGTTCCCCGATTCCTATGCGTGCCCCTTATTTGGGGCGTTCGCGCATCGCGCGTGGAATCCGCCTACTTCGTCGTCACTTGCAGACGATTGGAGCGTGTCTGCTCGCTCCTCCTCAGCACGGCGGCGCGCGATTCCCGACGCTCACGCCCTGGGTGAGTGACGGGACTCGAACCCGCGACATCCTGGACCACAACCAGGTGCTCTACCAGCTGAGCTACACCCACCATGCGAGAGGCCCTGAACTTGCTCCACGGGCCACACTGCGCAGCGTGAAGTGTACCGGGCGGGGTCTTCGCGCGGGTAATCAGTTCTCGCTCGGGATGGCGCCCGTCAGAGCACCCTGATGGCGGTCGGCGATCTCCTTCGACGCAGCGCTGTCTGGGCCAGGCAATGGCACAAAGACCGCTTCGCGGTAGTACCGCAGCTCCTCAATGGACTCTTGTACGTCGGCAAGCGCACGATGATTGCCCGCCTTGGCCGGAGCCTGATAGTAGACCCGCGGATACCAGCGTCTTACGAGCTCTTTGATGCTGGAGACATCCACGCTGCGGTAGTGAACGTGCCGCTCGAATGTCGGCATGTCGCGGGCTAGAAACGCCCGATCGGTGCCGATCGTGTTGCCGGCAAGGGGAGCTTTGCCGGGTTCTGCCACGAACGCGCGCACATAGTCCAGAACACATTGCTCGGCCTCCGTCATGGACAATCCGGAGTCCAGCAAGTTGAGTAGGCCCGAGGCCTCGTGCATGCCGCGTACGAAGTCACCCATCTGCTCCAACGCTCTGTTGCTGGGCTTGATCACCAGATCCACGCCTTCACCAAGCACATTGAGGTCCGCATCGGTGACCAGCGCGGCTACCTCGATCAACTGGTCGTTGATCAAGTCGAGCCCGGTCATTTCACAGTCAACCCAGACCAGAAGGTCGTTTGTGGCCATAGTTACGGTTCCTGTGCCTCTCGTCTTCGTGATTGGCGATGTGGCCTTGCGGCGTACACCGGCACCCACTTGATCAGCCATGCCGAGCCGGCCCACGTGATCAATCCCATCGTGATGGCCGCCGCTGCCAAGGTGGCAAGTGCGCTGACAACGCTGATGAGCAGCGGGCCCGCCGCGTTGCCGAGGTCGCTACAAAGTCTCCATC
>JBKOZG010000104.1:0-13490 GCA_046725775.1 Actinomycetota bacterium
GCGGGTTGAGAGTGACCTGCGCTTCGCTGACCGCGGCCAGATAGGCCTCGCTGCCTACCTTGCCCGAAACAATCTGCTGGTCGGCCAGGTCGTAGGCAACGGGTCGACCTTTGGGTACCTGGAGCAGGCCGGCGAGGTTACTGGTCTTGATCAGCGCAGCGCGCTCGCTATCGGTGATCGTGATCTTGTTGGCGGCAGCGACCTGCTCTGCAATGAGTCCGTGGATCAGGGAGTTGACGATGGCCGCGCGCGAGACCGCTTGGCCCTCTTGCAAGATGCTGGAGACCCCTTGCACAGCGTCGTCCACCTGCTGCTGGGTGATCCTCGAGGAACCCACGTACGCCACAACGCTGGGGTCTGCTTTGGCACAGCCGGCTGCGAACAAGGTGATCAAGACGACGCCAACGAGCGCGACCGCGCGTCGGCCGCGCAGCCCTGGGCGAGCCAGAAACCTCATTAACCTTCCCTCAAACCGTAACTTCCTGCTTGCGCCTCGCGCTCTCAGGAAACTACTACCGCAGGTGATCCTACGACAGCTGTTCGAACAGCTCGGCACGCCTGGACGAGCGGTGACATGAATGACCTCGCGTCCACGTTTTGACGGCTGTAATGAGACACGTGCCCGTCAGGATGTCGAAAAGATCTGGTTGATCAGCTCAGTTGCCCAACGCAGCAGATCGGTGTCTTGCAGCGGCTGGCCGGCGTTGACGGAGCTCATTGGCCGCGGCACGAGCACGGAGCCAACCGTGTCCTTCACCACGCTGGCGGGGTAGAGCCGCTGCAGCCGCAGCACCCGTGACTCAGGTAGATGGACTGGAGCGAAGCGGATGAACCGACCTTGCCCGACGATCTCAGTCAGCCCAGCAGACCGGGCGTGCAACCGGAACCTCGCAACTTCGATGAGGTTGAGCACCTCCGTCGGTGGCGTCCCGTAGCGGTCGTGCAGCTCGGCGTCTACAGCCTTGACGTCTGCCTCGCTGCGCACCTCGGCGAGCCGCTTGTACATTTCCAGCCGCAGCCGCTCGGACTCGATGTAGTCGGTTGGCAGGTGAGCGTCGATGGGCAGCTCGATCCGGACTTCGGGTTCCGGCTGGGTCTGCTGACCTCGGAACTCCGCGACCGCCTCGCCTACCAGTTGGATGTAGAGGTCGAAACCGACGTCGGCGATGTGGCCCGACTGCTCGCCGCCGAGCATGTTGCCGGCGCCACGAAGCTCCAAGTCCTTCATCGCTATGGCCATGCTGGAACCAAGGTCGCTGTGCATTGCGATGGTGCTGATCCTGTCGTACGCGGTTTCGGTCAGTGGCTTGTCGGGTGGGTAGAGGAAGTAGGCGTATCCACGTTCCCGTCCCCGGCCGACCCTGCCGCGCAGTTGGTGGAGCTGTGACAGACCGAGCAGGTCGGAGCGTTCGATGAGCAGCGTGTTGGCGGTCGAGATGTCCAGCCCAGCCTCGACGATCGTGGTACACACCAGCACGTCGGCGCGGCGCTCCCAGAAATCGATCATGACGTGTTCCAGCCGCTGCTCACTCATCTGGCCGTGTGCGGTAACCACTTGTGCCTCCGGTACCAGCTCAGCGATCCGCCGCGATGCCTTGTCTATGCTCTGCACCCGGTTGTGCACGTAGAACACCTGTCCTTCGCGCAGCAGCTCACGCCGGATAGCTGCAACCACTTGGGCCTCGTCGTATGGTCCGGCGAAGGTCAGCACCGGATGGCGCTCCTCCGGCGGAGTCGCGATCGTGCTCATCTCGCGAATGCCCGTGATCGCCATTTCCAGGGTTCGCGGGATCGGCGTCGCCGACATCGCAAGCACGTCAACGTGGGTACGCATGCGCTTGAGCTGTTCTTTGTGCTCCACACCGAAGCGTTGCTCCTCATCAATCACCACAAGGCCCAAGTCCTTGAAAGTGACCTCCCCCGACAGCAGGCGATGAGTACCGACCACGACATCGACCCTGCCCTCGGCGAGACCTTCGATGGTTGATCTTGCCTCGGCCTCAGAGGAGAACCGGCTAAGCGGTGCGACGTTGACCGGAAAGCCTGCATAGCGATCAGCGAACGTGGCGTAATGCTGCTGCACCAGCAAAGTTGTCGGAACCAGAATGGCCACCTGTTTGCCGTCCTGCACTGCCTTGAACGCGGCGCGGACGGCGATCTCGGTCTTGCCATAGCCGACATCTCCACAGATCAGACGGTCCATCGGCACGATCTGCTCCATGTCCCGCTTCACGTCGTCGATGGCTCCTAGCTGATCGGGGGTCTCGACGAAGGCGAACGCGTCCTCCAACTCTCGCTGCCAGGTCGTGTCGGGGGAGAATGCGTGGCCGCGGCTCGCCTGCCGGGCTGCATACAGCTTGATCAATTCGGCGGCGATCTCACGGACCGCCTTTCGCGCGCGGCCTTTGCGTTTGGCCCAGTCGGCGCCGCCAAGCCTGTCTAGGCTCGGGTTTTCTCCACCGACGTAGCGGGTCACCTGATCAAGGGCGTCCATCGGGACATAGAGCCGGTCCCCCGGCTGGCCGCGCCTGGATGGCGCATATTCGATGACTAGGTATTCACGGGTCGCGTCGGCCACCGTGCGCTGCATCATCTGGACGTAGCGACCCACTCCGTGCTGGCTGTGCACTACGGGATCGCCCGAGGCAAGCTCAAGTGGGTCGACTTGATTCTTGCGGCGCGCTGGCAGCTTCCGGCTGGCCCGGTCAGCGGCCCGCTGGCCGGAGAGATCAGTTGCGGTAAAGACCGCGAGCCGGATCTCATCGGCCACGAAACCGTGACTGAGCTGGCCCGTGACGACCGTGGCGACCCCGATGGCAGGCTGTTCATGCAAGGCTGCGAGCTTGCGCAGCGGTACGGCATGCTCGCTCAGCACTTCGACGATGCGGTCCGCGGTGCCTCTGCCTTCCGCCATGACCACAACACACCAGCCGTCCCGGACCCGCTTGGTGATCTCGTTGACCGCCGCCTCCGTGTCGCCACGATAGGTCTCGCCGACCTGGCCGATCACTGTCCGAGACTCCACACCAAGCCCGCCGACCACCGTCGAAAGATCGATGATCTCCCCATCCGCAGTCCGGATGGGGTCAGGCTGCCCGTTATCCGTCACGGTCTGATCGACCGGACCAGCACTGAACGGCGACAGCGTCCACCACGCCATTCCTCGAGCCAGCGCCGCGCCACGAACCTCAGCGAGCGGCTGGTATGAGGACGCGCCCAGGTCGATTGGCGCCTTACCTCCGCCTGCCGCGGCTGCCCATGACGCATGCAGGAATTCCTCGCTGGTCTTGACCAACTCGATCGCCCTGCCGCGCACCAGCTCGGGATCGCAGATCAGCACGTGGGTGTCAGCCGGCAACAGCTCGATCAGCAGTTCCATACCATCCACCAGAACCGGTGACAATGCCTCCATGCCGTCGACCGGATGCCCTTGAGCAATCTTGTCGAGCATCTCAATCAGCTCGGGATGTCGATCAGCGAGCACTGCGGCGCGGGCGCGTACGTCTTCGGTCAGCAGCAGCTCACGACACGGCGATGCGGTGATCTCGGTCAGCGCGACGTCGCTGGACCGCTGGTCCGCAACGGAGAAGTAGTGAATCTCTTCGACGGTGTCACCAAAGAAGTCCACGCGTAACGGGTGCTCCTCGGTCGGCGGAAAGACGTCGACGATGCCACCGCGTACGGCGAACTCGCCGCGCCGCTCGACCAAGTCGACGCGCGTATATGCCGCAGCTACCAGGGCCGCCGCCAGGTCGGTGAGGTCGCTGTCCTCCCCTACCACGAGCCGTATTGGTTTGAGGTCCCCGAGCCCCTTGACCTGCGGCTGCAGGACGCTGCGCACTGGTGCGACAACGATCCGGGGGGCAGGAAGATCACTGTTACCGGCCAGCCGTCGCAACACCTCGAGCCGGCGGCCGACCGTATCGGAGCGAGGACTCAATCGCTCGTGCGGCAACGTCTCCCATGCCGGGTAGTACGCCACGGCATGCTCGCCCACAAGGGATTGCAGCGCTGCTGTGAGCTCCTCGGCCTCCCGAAAGGTCGAGCTCACCACCAGCACTGGACGACCCGCACCACCGCGTGTGGTGTCCTCGCCCAATGCGGCTGCGATCAGCGGTCGCATGGGAGCAGGTGCAGTGACATCCATCACCGGCAGTCGCCGTGCGCGTGCGTCGGCGATGGTCTCGGTGAGGGTGGGTTCGGTGCAGAAAAGCTCGACGAGTCCCGTGAGGGTCACCCAGAGAGGTTACCGGCTGCCAATCGAGCTCACGGTAGCCGGGCAAACGCGCGCACCGGGAAAGTTCCAAACTGACCAATCTTGGGTGGCACCGCGGTGAATCGGGCGCCTGTAGGCGGCACGGCGGCCAGATTCGTCAGGTGCTCCACGACGTGGATGCCAGCCGCCAGGAGTTGGGAATGTGCTGGACGATCGCGACTGGTCTCTGCATCGTCGATGTTCATCGAGTCGATGCCCACGAGAACGGCACCCGCCTTGATCAGGTACGCTGCGCCATCGGCCCTGAGGTACGGCGCGCCGGTGGCGTAAGCAGGGGTGCCGAAGTGCCGATCCCAGCCAGTATGCAGAAGCACGGCGGTGCCCTCCAGATCGCGGTCGTAGAACGCCGCAGCTGGAATCCCGCGCTCTGTCGCGTCGGCCAGCCGGAACAGTTGCACCGGCAAGTCCACCAGCGTCTCGAGTTGCAGATCAGAGAGATCGACGCCATCGCCGTAACGGTGGTACGGGCTATCCAGGTAGGTTCCGGTATTTCCGGCCAAAGTGATCACATCGATGGCGAACTCGGTGCCCTCTGCGTAGTGGGACCGCGATTCCTCCCTTGTCAGGTGCGGGCGAACGGTTGGCACCGGGATGCCCGGATAGGTAACCAGACCAGCGGAGATGGTGTGACTCAAGTCCACCAGCCGGCCACTCGATTCCGTCGTCGCCGACGATGTAACTCCACGAGAACCCTTATGAGGTTCTGCAACGATCTGCACTTTCTGTAGCGCCACACCGCGGACCAGTGCGAGACCGAGGTGCTGGATGAACAGCTCGCCGATCTCCTCATCCGAGAGGTTGGGTCCGGGAAGATCAAGCCGGAACCCTTCGGCAGTGAGGCGGCCACCGTTCACGAACTCAACGTCGGCGCCGAAGTGGGCGCGGTACTCGGTCACAGGTGAGGAGTCTAGGAGTCGATCGTCGACCCAGGCTTCTGCTAACCCGGGACAGAGAGTATCCCTCAGGTGTTGAATGCGCTTTGGGTCTTGTCGAGCCCGATCAGAACTAGCGACTCAACCGCATCCGCGGCCCTTGTGATCTCGACCTCGACGGCCTCGCGCACACCGGCCGGGAAGTTGCTCAGCAAGTAATCGGCCGGATCTTGCCGGCCAGGCGGACGGCCAACGCCGATGCGTACTCTGAAGAAATCGCCGCTCCCGAGGGATTTGCGGATGGACCTGAGCCCATTGTGGCCATTGTCGCCCCCGCCGAACTTCGCCCTCAGCTGACCGGGCTCAATGTCGAGCTCATCATGTACCACGATCATCTGGGCCGGCGCCAGCTTGTAGTAGGAGAGCAGCCGGGTGACGGCCCAGCCAGTTTCGTTCATGAAGGTACGTGATTTTGCCAGCACGAGCCGGGGTGCCTCGCTTCCGGCCGGTCCGATCCTGCCTTCGGCAACCTCGGCCCGACATCCACGCAACACGCTAAATCGCACGCTCATCCGGCGTGCCAGTTTGTCGGCGACGCGATAGCCGACGTTGTGCCGATGAGATGCAAAGGCCGGGCCGGGGTTGCCGAGCCCGACTACTAGCCATGAGCTCATGGCAGATGCAGCTGCCCGCTAGGCACTTTCGGACTCGGCCGGCTCCTCGTCCGTGGTCGGCTCGACGGTTGCTGCCGCCGTAGGCTCGATGCCTGCCTCAGCCTCGGCCTCTGCCAGCTCAGCCTCGACTGCCTCGGCGGTCGGCGCATTGGTGATATTGACGATCAAGGTCTCGGGGTCAAGCTCGACCGATGAACCCGAGGGAAGCTGGAGGTCACGCGCGAGAATCTGGGTACCAGGCGGCAGGCCCTCAACGGAAACAAAGATCTGCTGGGGGATGTGCGTGGCTTCGGCCTCGATCGGAATGCTGTTGTGGTCGACAACGACCAGCGTTTCCGGACCCGCCTCGCCCTCGAGATTCACCGGCACGTCGACGGTGACCTTCTCGCCACGCCGCACGATAACCAGATCGACGTGCTCGATGGTGTGCTTCAGCGGGTCGCGCTGAACCTGTTTGGGCAGTGCGAGTTGGGAACTGCCGTTGACTTCGATTGACAGCAATGCATTTGCAGTGCGCAGAGCGAGCAGCGTCTCGTGGCCGGGCAGGGCAATGTGGATCGGCGCGGTGCCGTGGCCGTATAACACGGCAGGCACCTTGTGCGCGCGCCGGATCCGGCGGGCAGCGCCCTTGCCGAACTCTGTACGCAATTCGGCTGTGAGCTTCACCTCGGGCACGAACGAACTCCTCGGGACTAACGTTTTGTTATCTTGATCAATACTCCGCGGGGGACCCAGCTCGTTCGACCTAGTCGATCACGGTTCTGCGACCCTCGCCGAGGCAACCGCTCAACCTTAGCCGACAAGGCCCAATAGTGGCCAACTGGCACTGAAAACGCACACGAGCGCGTGTCAAAACCCCGATTGAGGCGGTTCTAGCATGCGAAATCCGGGACCGCGTGCTCAGGGACTGACCTCACGGGTTTACACCTGCCCATTGAAGAGGCTGGTGACCGAGCCCTCCTCAAAGACCTCCCGGATGGCCCGCGCGATCAAGGGTGCGATCGACAGCACAGTGAGTGAGTCGAACCGGCGTTCCTCTGGGATCGGCAGGGTATTGGTGACGATCACCTCTTCGAACTCGGTAGCCTTCAGCCGGTCAATAGCGGGGCCAGACAGGACTGGGTGAGTGGCCGCCGCAATCACCGCCTTCGCGCCACGGGCTTTCAATGCCTCTGCCGCCTGGCAGATGGTGCCCGCCGTGTCGATCATGTCGTCGACCACCAGGCAGACGCGCCCTGCCACCTCGCCGACGACCTCATGAATGGCGACGGTGTTGACCACGTTCGGGTCGCGTCTCTTGTGGATGATCGCGAGTGCGCAGTTCAGCCTGTCGGTCCACATATCAGCGACCCGCACCCGCCCGGCATCGGGTGAGACTACGGTCATTTCGGAGGTGTCGTACTTGGTCGCGAGGTAATCAGAAAGCACCGGCAGCGCCCATAGATGATCAACCGGCCCGTCGAAGAAACCCTGGATCTGGGCAGCGTGCAGATCGACCGACATGATCCGGTGGGCGCCAGCGGTGTGGAACAGATCTGCGATGAGGCGCGCGGAGATCGGCTCGCGGCCACGATGCTTCTTGTCCTGTCGGGCATAGGGATAGAACGGGGCGACAACGGTGATGCGCTTGGCAGATGCGCGCTTCAGCGCATCGACCATGATCAACTGCTCCATCGTCCACTCGTTGACCGGCGCTGCATGGCTCTGGATGACGAAGGCGTCGCAGCCGCGCACCGACTCGTCAAATCGCACATAGATCTCCGAGTTGGCGTAGGTGATCGCGCGAGTCGGTACGATCTCGACCTTCAACAGCGCGGCAACCTCGTTGGCCAGGTCAGGATGGGCCCGCCCGGTGAACAGCATCATGTGCTTCTCGTTCGGGCGCTTCAAACCGCTCACGACGGGTCCTCCTGCTGCTCCGCCGCTTCGGCGGCCCGCGCCGTTTTGGTGCCTGGCCGCTTACGTGCCACCCAGCCGGGCACATTGCGTTGCCGGGCGCGGCCCACCGCAAGATCACCCGGCCCGACGTCGCCGGTGATCGTCGAACCGGCTGCGATGTAGGCGCCGTCGGCCACCTCGACCGGTGCCGCGAGCACCGCGTTGCTGCCAACGAAGGAGTACGCCCCGACCGTGGTTGTCGATTTGTGTACCCCGTCGTAGTTGGCGAAGATCACGCCCGCCCCGATGTTCGCGCCCTCCCCGATCACCGCGTCGCCGAGGTAGCTGAGGTGCGGAGCCTTGGCGCCGGGTCCTATGCGAGCGTTTTTCGCCTCTACGAAGGTACCGATCTTGCCACCAACACCCAGCGTGGTACCCGGCCGAAGATGCGCGTACGGGCCGACGCTGGCGCCGGGACCGATCACGCTGAGCGAGGCGTGGGTACGCGTCACCACCGCGTTCTCGCCCACCTCCACGTCGATCAAGGTGGTCTCGGGACCGATCCGCGCCCCGGCCGCCACCGACGTAGCCCCCTCCAAGGACGTGCCCGGCAGCAAGGTCACGTCCGGCGCTAGATAGACCGAGGAATGGACCCACGTGGATGCTGGATCCACCACTGTGACCCCCTCGAGCATCCAGCGCCGCAGGATTCGCCTGTTGACCTCTGCGTTCATCTGCCAGAGCTGGACCCGATCGTTGACTCCCACGGTCTGCCACAGGTCGTCGATCAAATACGCACCCACCGGCTTGCCCGCCTCCCGTACCACGGGCAGCACGTCAGTAAGGTAGAGCTCCCCTTGATCATTTGAGGGCGCCAGCTCGGTCAGTGCCGAGCGCAATGCCGTGACGTCGAAAACGTAGATGCCGGAGTTGATCTCGGCGATGTTCCGCTGGGTGGCGTCGGCGTCCCGGTGCTCGACAATGCCGGTGACCATGCCGTCAGCGTCGCGCAGAATCCGCCCATATCCGGTCGGGTCGGGAACCTCGGCAGTCAACACAGTTGCGGCAGCCCGGCTGGCCCGATGCTCTCCTAGCAACGCCATAATCGTTTCACCGGTGAGCATCGGCACATCGCCCATCGTGACGATCACGTCCCCAGTGAGATCGGCAAGCTGGTCAAGAGCGGCTTGCACTGCATGGCCGGTTCCGAGCTGTTCTTCCTGGACCGCGGTCAGCACATGCGGGGCGATCTCGGCGAGGTGGGCTGCCACCTGATCGCGAAGGTGGCCGATCACGACAATGACGTGTTCCGGCTGCAGCGTCGTCGCGGCCGTCACCGCATAACTGAGCATGGAATGTCCGGCGATCTCATGCAGCAACTTGGAACGCGAGGACTTCATCCGCTTTCCCTCGCCAGCTGCCAGGATGACGACAGCTGCGACCGGGCTGGGAGCTTGGTCGGAGTGGACAGACAACAGCTGGCTCCTTACTAGCTGAGTGGCGCTCCGCTCCCCGGGTAGGAGTCGAACCTACGTCGCTAGTCCTGATTCAAAGTCAGGCGGGCCCTGCCGACAGACCAACCGGGGAATGTGGGGCCCGGCCAATCCTCGCATCCGGTGCCGGCTTGCGGACTGCCGGCTTCGAATCGATATCGCTTCGCCCCACAGTTGACCAACCCTTAGATCGGCCAGAGCCAAGCGTACGCATGGCCCGGTCAGGCTGCATCCCGGCTCACGCGTCCCTACTCGCGGTCCGCCTTTTGCCATCCGCAGCCATCCCTGCGTACAGTAGTGACTAACCTTCTAAATCGATACAGAAAAGTAAATGACCACCTCTACTCCTGTCACAAACCAGCTCTCCACCCGGCTCGCTGCTGTTGCGGTGACGTTGCTGTTTGTCGTTAATGGCACCGTGATCGGCGGCTTCGGCGGCTCGCTCCCCTCCCTTCGTGACAAGCTCGGCTTGGATGCCACCCAGATTGCGATCATGCTCTTCTGTGGCGGCGCAGCAGCCATCCTCTCGATGCAAATTGGCGGCCGAGTCGCTGATGCGATCGGCGCCCGCGAAGTCAGTCTGGCCGCTGTGCCCCTCCTCATCGTTGGGATGATCACAATCGGACTGGCTCCGGTCTATCCAATTGCGATCGTTGGCAGCGTTGTGATCGGTCTTGGCAATGGAGCCATGGATGTGGCTATGAACGCGATTGGTGTCCAAGTGGAGGCGGCGCGGCAACGGCCGATCATGAGCTTCTTCCACGCCTTCTGGTCAATCGGCAATTTCATCGGGGCCGGAGCCATTCTGCTGCTCGCGACCGTGCTTGGGCTGCATGGCGGCGCGATAGTCGCACCGCTTTCGATCTCTCTCGCGGTGCTTACACTTGCCGCACTCGGGGTTCTGTTCAAGATCACCCCCGAGGCTGCGGTAGTGCACCACACCGTCGATGGGGTGAAGACTCCCATACCCAAAGTCGCCTGGATTCTGGGTGTCATGGCCCTCGCCTTCGGTCTCTCCGAAGGCACGGCTCTGGACTGGTCATCTATCCATGTCACAGATGTCGCCGGCGTCGACCCGACCACCGGCGCCATTGGCCTTATTGCGGTCAGTGCCTTCATGGTCGTCATCCGGTTGCTGGGCGACCGACTGGTCGCCCGGTTCGGCCGGCGAGCGATCGTACGCTTCGGTGGCGTCTGTGCGTCCCTCGGCTATCTGACGGTCACGCTGGTGAGCAGCCTGCCGCTGTTGGTGCTCGGCTGGGCGTTGGTTGGCCTCGGGGTTGGGATGATCGCGCCACAGGTCTATGCCGTCGCTGGCCACATCGGCGGTGGCCGGGTGCTCGCAGTGGTCGTGACATTCGGCTACGCCGCATTCTTGATAGGCCCGGCGATTGTCGGTTTCCTGGTAAACCAGCTTGGCATCCACCACGCGATGGTCGTGCCGGCGTTGCTTTGTGCCGCCATCATCGGACTGGCATTCACTATGCCGCGCGGGGACGTAGGGCTCACCCAGCGCGAGGCTTCACCTGTCGCACCGCCCGTGCCCTAAATCTCGACGTCAAGACCCTTCACAACATTGGACCAGCCTGGCCGATGCGGCGGCGGGCGATTTCCGACGCTCGCAGCCATCTAGACTCCCGGGTGTGACCGGCCAGCCAATCCGGGACGAGGTCGACACCATCGTTGAGGCTTGGCGTCGCGAACGTCCTGACCTGGACGTCGCGCCTATGGAAGTGCTTTCCCGCATCGGCCGGCTGGCCCGCCATCTGGACCGCGTCCGAGGGAACGCGTTCAGCGCACACGATCTGGAGTCCTGGGAGTTCGACGTGTTAGCGGCGCTGCGACGCTCGGGCCCGCCCTACCGGCTTTCGCCGGGGCAGCTCGTGCGGGAAACCCTGGTCACCTCGGGAACGATGACCAACCGGATTGACCGGCTTACCGCGCGCGGGCTGGTTGCAAGGCAGGATCACCCCGCCGACCGACGCGGGGTGCTGGTTCAACTAACCGAAGCCGGCCGGGATGCAGTGGACGCAGCGTTAGCCGAGCTTCTGGCCGCTGAGCACGGGATCCTTGCCGCCTTGGACGTCTCAGAGCATGATCAACTCACTCGTAGCTTGCGGCTTTTGCTCACCCGGTATGGGGTCGATCGCTGACTACCTCAGCCGCCCATCAGTTGACGACCCGCGCTCCCGAGACCGGACCTGTTGCGCGCCGGACCGCGCGACACAACCCTTCTGCACTGAGCGATACGGAGAGGTCGACCGCAGCGGACTCGCTGTCCACCAGGAAGGCACAAGTGGGACCTGATCCAGACACCAGGGCGCCCAGAGCACCGTATTCGAGGCCGGCTTGCAGCACGGTACGCAGCCTCGGTTGGAGGTCCAGTGCAGCAGGTTCGAGATCATTGCTGAGCGTCGGCGCAAGGAGGCTGGGATCCCCGCTGCGTAGGGCATTCATCAGATCGGCGGGCACCGTGGGTGGCGCTGCGCGCGGTCCAAGCTCGTCGAACCGCCGATAGACCGCTGCCGTCGACAGACCGTGGGAACCGAAGGCCAGCACCCAGTGGTAGGTGCCCTGGGCCAACGCCGGCGCCACCTCCTCGCCCCGGCCGCTCCCCACGGCCGTGCCACCGAGCAGCGCGAAGGGCACATCGCTACCCAGCTCACCCGCCAGTACCCTCAGTGCGTCCGGTGAGACGTCAAGGTCCCATAAGACCGCGCACGCCAGCAACGCTGCCGCACCATTGGCGGAGCCGCCGGCCAAGCCGCCGGCCACGGGAATCGACTTCTTGATCGACAAGCTTGCGCCCAGGGAATCGTGCAGTCCATGCCTTCGGGCCAGCAGCTTGGCGGCGCGTACGGCAAGGTTGGAGTCATCTAGCGGTACTTGATCGGCGCCTTCGCCGCTGACCAGTACCTCGAACTCATCCGGATCGGCCCATGCCGCGTGCAGCTCGTCGTAGAGCGAAACCGCCTGATACACCGTGGCCAGCGGATGGTATCCATCGGCGCGACGAGCGCCCACCTTGAGGGCAAGGTTGATCTTGGCCGGCACACGCACGCGTACGCCAGCAGTAACCTGCGGCGGAGATGTGGCCATGACTGCGAGGTTAGCTACGCCTGAAAGACTTGCTCCGCGATCCGTGTGAAATCAGTCACATCCAATGTCTCACCACGGGCTTTTGGGTCCAGTCCTGCCGCGGCAACAGCGGCGCCGGCGGTCGCGGACGATCCCGCTAGCCCGGCTAGGGCGGAGCGCAGCATCTTGCGCCGCTGGGCGAACGCTGCATCGACGACTGCGAACACCTGATCCCGAGTCGCCGTGGTCACTGGCTGCGGACGACGGTTGATGGCCACCAGCCCAGACTCGACGTTCGGTACCGGCCAGAAGACTGTCGGCGACACTGTCCCGGCCTTCGTCGCTGCGGCGTACCAGGCCACCTTGACCGACGGCACGCCGTAGGTTTTCGATCCTGGCCTGGCAGCGAGCCGGTCAGCCACCTCGGCCTGCACCATGACCAGCCCGTGGTTCCAACTGTGGAACGTTGCGAGCAGACGCAACAACACCGGCACCGCGACGTTGTACGGAAGGTTGGCCACGACGGCTGTCGGCCGCTCCGGGATGGCATCGACCCGCAGGGCATCAGCGTTGATCACTGTCAGCGCAGCCGCCCGCTCTGGCATCCGTGCAACCACGGTATGAGGCAGCTGAGCCGCCAGCACGTCATCGATCTCGATCGCGATCACTCGACGTGCAGCCTGCAGCAGGCCGAGGGTCAGCGAGCCGAGCCCTGGCCCCACCTCGAGGACCACATCGTGCTCGCTGACCTGTGCTGTGGCAACGATTCTTCGGACGGTGTTGGCGTCGGTGACGAAGTTCTGGCCGCGCTGCTTGCTCGGCCGCAGCCCCAACTGGCTCGCCAGCTCGCGTATCGCCGTGGGATCGAGCAGCCCGCTCGCCACTGCGCTAACGCAAACCCAGCTTCGACGAACACGCTGGCCAGGCACCCCAACCCGCGTCGGCTTGGAGCTTCTTGGCTATCCGAATCTGCTCGTCGCGGCTCGCCTGGTGCGGGTAGCCAGTGCCCCCATACGCGCGCCACGTGCTGAGGCTGAACTGCAGACCGCCGTAGTAACCATTGCCGGTGTTGATCGACCAGTTGCCGCCGGACTCGCACTGGGCGACCTTGTCCCACTCGGAGGCGGTGGCGGCGGAGGCGTTGCCGGCCGCCATCAGCGGGGCGGCGATGGCGGCGCCGGTGACACCGACGAGCGCGATGACACGGGTGGCCTTGAAC
>JBKOZG010000177.1:0-7435 GCA_046725775.1 Actinomycetota bacterium
TGGCCAAAACGCTCGACGATCACGTGTAGTGCTTCGTCTGCATCTTTCCGCGCGGCCTCGTAGGTCACTCCGATGGCCTCGTCATAGGTTTGGGCGATGCCCGGTTGGTTGATCAGAAGATCGACGATGAGGTCGAGGTCGTCACGGTCGGAGCTTGCTGTCGTCAGCGGCCGGAACACACCGACGGAGCCCACTTCGCGGGTCAGCGCGTCGAGCAATCCGAGCGCTACTGCCGACTTGCCGGTGAGACCTTCAGGTGATGCGACGTAAACGCTACGAGCCACGACTCTGACGTTATCGGCAAGTGACGTGGTCAAAGCGCCCGGGCGGCTGAGTCGGAACTATCTTGGTTCGCGTGGCTGCCCCCATTCCACCAGAGATTCCTGGTATGGCGGATTGGCGTGCGATCGCCCGGGGCGGCTTCGCTATCGTCTGGCAGGCGCGGCAAGAATCGCTGAACCGGTTGGTGGCCGTCAAGGTCGACGAACGCAAGTTAGACACCGACTCTGAACGCCGCCGCTTCCTGCGTGAGGCCGGCGCAGCTGGCAGGATGTCGGGACACCCAGGCATCGTCACGGTTCATGACGCTGGTCTGCTGGGCGACGACAGACCGTTCCTCGTCATGGAACTTTGCCCTGGGGGTTCATTGACGAGATGGATGACCGCAGATCCGCGACCGAGCCAGCGTCGGGTTCGCGATGTGGGCGTACGTATCGCGGACGCCTTGTCGGCAGCGCACTTGCTGGGCGTGCTGCATCGAGACGTCAAGCCGGCCAACATCTTGATCGACGCCTACAACAACGCCGGTTTGGCTGACTTCGGGCTGGCTGCGCTCATCGATCCGGACACACCGCTCAGCGAGACCGTGGAAGCCATCACCCCCGCGTACGCGCCGCCCGAAGTCTTCGCCAAGAAGCCGCTCACCGAGTACGCCGACGTCTATTCCCTTGCCGCCACGTTGTACGCAGTACTCAGTGGTCGTGCCCCGCGTTGGTCGGAGACGACCGAGACGCCCAGCATCCCCGAGATCGTCAAGCGGCAGAAGTCTCCGATCAGGCGCATCCCAGGTGTCGACAAGACCTTTATGGATGTGCTGCTGAACGCCATGGTCGAAAGTCCCGAAGATCGCCCTACGGCTGCGCAATTTCGAGATCAGCTGACGGCGCTCAATCTGTCGACCAAGCTCGCGCCGCGGCCGCTGGAGGTGACGCAGGAGCCATCCTCGCCACCTCCCGCCGCTGAAGAACCGGTCGCAACAAGGGCGGCAAAGCCGGAGCCGCCGCCTCCGAAGCCGTCCGGGAGATGGGAGCGACGCGGGCTGGCGACCTTGGCGATCGTCGCGCTCGTGATTGTGGTGGCATCGGTGATTGCTGTGGTGAACCTTGCCACGCGTACGCCGGCTGCTGAGCCGACGGCTGCTGCGACGACAACGGCGCCCGCCAGCCCCACCATCACGCAGGCTACGGTGCCAGCTGGATTCATCGACTGCTCCGAACAACTCGGTAATGACACCTACTGCGCATCCCAGGCAGAATGCTGGGCTGAGATACAGGGGCTTGGTGATCTTCCGTGGCTCGGAAACAAGCAGGACTGTACTAGGACCCACATCTATCAGACCTTCATCGCCGGGCGGATGACATACGAGCTCCGCAGACAGTCCCAACTGGAATCGGATGCACAGATCCGCCGTATCTGTACCACGGAGATTGCGAACTCGATGTTGCGCTCCAGAGACCGCCGCTCGGACTGGGAAATCTGGGTGCTGGGCCCGCAACAGCCGGACGAGTACTACTTCCGCTGCATCCTCGGTCGCGGCGAACGCACCGAACCACTCATTTTCCACGCTCCTGGCTGACGGCGGCCAACTGTTCAATGCCTGTAAGCAGCCGGTCGAGCGTCCGCTCGAAATCCCAGCCGACGGGATCGTCGAAACCGCCCGCCTCCCAGATCGCGGACATGGTTGGGTAACGGTGCCAATCGAAGTAGGTGTCCCAGAAGCTGGCGCGGGAATCCCAATAAGCCTCAGCAGAGACCCCCGTATGCCGTGCTTCGTCGGCGTCACTGATCACGTAGCGGGCCGCACCCACCAGCTGCCACTGGATCAGATTGGTGATCGCGACGTTTTCAGCACCGGTAAATCCGGCAGCGAGCAGCGCGGCATAAAGCGCCTCGGAGACGTCCAGGACATGCGGGCCGATCGGAAGCCGGGCCATGTTGTAGTCCAGCAGCCACGGGTGCGCGTTATAGATCCGCCAGGTTTCCCGGGCCCACTGGTCAACACGTTGCTGCCACGGCAGCTCGGGCTCGGGGAGCGCATGCTCGCCATAGACGTGGTCGATCATGAGCTCGACCAGCTCTGAGCGACCTGGCACGTAGGTGTAGAGCGACATCGGGCCAACTCCGAGGCGGCTCGCAACCTTTCGCATCGAGAGAGCTGGAAGGCCCTCCGCATCCGCAATCGCCACTCCAGCTGCGACGACATCGGCGAGGCTGATGCGAGGCTTGGGGCCGCGTATCGACGGCTGCTGCGGAGGCGCCCAAAGCAGTTCGACAACTCGACGGCCCTCAGGCGTACCTGGGTGTGCGTCGGTACGGCCTTCGGGACCGTTATGGCCGTCGGTAGCCTCTACCCCGTGCTGCTTCGCTGACTCGGTCACACTCGCATCCTGCGCTCCCATGAAAGTGGCAGTGTCTGATTGCACGTCGACGGCGGCCGGGAGATTCGCCTCCTTCGTCGCTCGCATCACGTGCCAACCCTTTGCCAACTTCCGGCCGCGAGCTCCTGCAGTCGGCGAAGCGGACCGCTCGTCAAAGTGTCAGTGGTCTGTGTTTGCCTTATCTCCGTACATCGTATGTTATTCTAATCCAGTACGGCGTACGGAGTTCCCAAGAAGGGGATACGGATGATCCACACAGAACGGCTGACAAGGCACTTCGTCAGCAAGAAGGAAACCGTCGAAGCGGTCAAAGGGGTCGACATCGACGTCGCCGCGGGGGAGCTGGTGGCCTTCCTCGGGCCTAACGGCGCAGGGAAGTCCACGACATTGCGAATGCTGACCACCCTGCTGCCACCAACCTCAGGCGGCGCGTGGGTGGCGGGAGCGAGCATCACCGCCGAGCCGGCCGTGGTGCGCTCACGAATCGGCTATATCGGACAAGGCGACGCTGCAGGCCACAGCTTCCGTGTGATGGACGAGCTGGTCACGCAGGGTCGGTTCTACGGGATGAACAGCGTCGACTCACTCGCTCGAGCTCGGGAACTGAGCAAGGCGCTCGACCTGACATCGTTGGAGAAGCGGAAGGTCAGTACGCTATCCGGCGGTCAGCGCCGCAGGCTCGATATCGCGATCGGGCTGATGCACAACCCAGGGCTACTCTTCCTCGACGAGCCATCCACGGGCATGGATCCGCATAATCGGGCCAACCTCTGGGAGCACATCAACCGACTGCGCGAACGGCAAGAGACCACCATCGTGCTGACCACCCACTATCTCGAGGAAGCCGACACCCACGCCGAGAGGGTGCTGGTCATCGACCATGGCGAGATCATCGCCAACGACACCGCTGCCAATCTCAAGGCGACATTGGCCGGTGATCGCATAGTGGTGACAGTCGATGGTGCAGATCTTGCGGCCGCGTCGGCTGTGGTCGCTGCACGAGGCAGCGAGCTCAGCACCTCCAACGGTTCGCGCGAGGTGACGATCGCCGGACGGTTTGATCAGGGCACGCGAACGCTGCCCGGGCTGCTGCGGGAGCTTGATCATGCCGGAGTCGAGGTGCGGGCCGCCGACGTGCGAGTTCCGACGCTGGATGACGTCTTCCTGAGCCTGACTGGCCGAAGCCTGCGCGAAGAAAGTGAGGTGGCCTCGTGAGCACGCTGGTCTTTGACACGCGAGCTGTGTTTCAGCGGGAAATGTCGTTGGTGCTGAGGGATCCGTTCTCGGTGATCTTCTCTCTAGTCCAGCCGTTGGTCTTCTTAGGCCTCTTCGGGCCGCTGCTGGCCGGCTCGGTAGATCCGGCCGCGCTCAACGGTGAGTCGCCGCTGCAGTGGTTCCTGCCGGGGGTGATCGTGATGATCTGCCTGTTCGGGACCAGCGCGACCGGCGCAAACCTGCTGTTCGAGATAATGACGGGTTCCTACGAGCGGGTACTGGCGAGTCCGCTGCACCGCTCCGCGATCTTGATCGGGAAAGCTCTGAAGGAGCTTGCGCCGCTCGTCGTGCAGGCTGCACTTGTCGTGTTGGTGTCGATCCCGTTCGGCTTCAAGCTCTACCCCGTACAGGTGCTTGCTGGGTTGCTGCTGCTCGGCATCTTCGGGGTAGGCATGGGAGCGTTCTCCAACGCGCTCGCCATTGCAGCACGCAAGCGCGAGTGGATGTTCTGGGCGGTGCAGCAGTCGCTGTTGTTCCCGTTGTTGATCTTGTCGGGAATGATGCTGCCTCTTGAGGCTGGGCCGCGCTGGATTCAGGTGCTCGGCAGGTTCAACCCACTGACCTACATCGTGGACGCTGAGCGGGCACTGTTTGCTGGCACCTTCAATGATCCGGCGATTGGGTGGGCCGTGCTCGTGGCGATTCTCACGTGTGGTGCCGGTCTCTGGGTGGGCGTTAAGCAGGTCGCCCGCAGCACTGTCTGATTGTCTCTGCTCGCGCGGTCGCCCTGGGCGCCCGGCGACACTCGCAGAGAAGTGCTGACAAACCGGAGTTAGACGTTCTCCTTGAGCCAGGCGATGTCTGCGCCTTGGCCTTCCCGGCCGCCCGGAGTTTCTACGACGACCGGGACGGCAGCCGTACGCACCACTTCCGCCAGGGCCCCAGTGCCGACCTCACCGTCGCCGAAGTTGGCGTGCCGGTCGGCGCCAGAGTCAAAGGGGTCTCGGGAATCGTTGGCGTGCACCAAATCGATGCGCCCGGTGATGGATACGACCCGATCAACCAGACCCACTAGTTCCTCACCGCCGGCATGTGCGTGGCAGGTGTCGAGGCAGAAGCCGACCGTGTCACCGCCCTTGGCCTGGCCGATCGCATCCCAGAGTCGTGCGATCCGCTCCAGACGGCGCGCCATGGCGTTGTCACCGCCAGCAGTGTTCTCGATCAGCAACGGGACCCGCATCTCCAGCCCGTCAATGCACTTACGCCAATTGTCGAAGCCGATCGCGGGATCGTCATTTCTCAACACGTGGCCACCGTGCACGATCACCCCCGCTGCGCCGACCTCGGCGGCCGCATCCAAGTACTGCTGGAGGAACTTCCGGCTGGGGATGCGAATCCGGTTGTTGGTGGTCGCCACATTCAAGACGTAGGGCGCGTGCACGTAGAGCGTGATGCCGGCCTGCTGCGCTGCGGACTTGAGCGCGGCGGCGCCGCCGGCGTACCTGATCTCCGGGCCCTTCCACGCCTGCGGGTCGCCCAGGAAGAACTGCGCCAGCGTCGCTCCACGCGCGGCAGACTCCGCTATGGGGTCAACCTGGTCGCCGTGCCCGCCAACCTGCAATGTCACCGGTTCGATCCTCCGCTTTGCCCAGCCCGCCACCAATCGCGTACGCGATTCGCCGCTGACCCACCGGCGGTCCCAGCCACAGTACCGATCTTGGCCACCAGCTTGTACAGCGGATCGGCTGAGGTTGTGAAACTTTGCTTGTACGAATTGGCAGCGGCCTTGACTTCGTCGTTCATGGGCGCGTCCTTGTCATCGGAGCGGTGTGGGTAATTTCCGGCAAGAATTTCCGCGTACTGCGGACCAGCAGCCCACTTCTGCAGCTCAGCCGCCCGCAACGCCGCTAGCGGGTGACTCTTCCCACTGAGTTGCAACAGCTTCAGCACGCTATCGCGAACGTCGCCCCGCGTCTCATACTCCTCTGCCTGGTCGAGAAAGCCGGCCACATCGATGTCGTTCGGGTTCCGGGCGCCAGCCAGACTTGCGTGCACCCGCAACGCGGCGTTGGGATCCTGGGAGCACAGCAGCCCGGCACGATCGCACGACAACTCCGACTTGCGGAACCACTCGTTGAGGCCGAGGATGATCGCGCGGATGCTCCACGCACCGATCGGCAGCCATTGCAGGGCGGCCGCGATGTTGATCAACGCGATCAGCATGGTGCGATAGACGGCATGGCCGGAGAGCACATGCCCGACTTCATGCCCGATAATGAACCGCAGGCCCTCATCGTCCACCAGTTCGAGCATTCCCGTGGTGATCACGATGATCGGCTTGTCCATGCCGATAGCCATGGCCTGGGGAGCGGGATCTTGCTCGATGTAGAGCTCCGGAACGGATTCCAGGTCCAGAGTCGTCGCGCACTCGTTCAGCATCTGCTGGATGTGCGGGTACTGGCGGGGGGAGACGCGGATCGCAGTGGCGAGGTAGAGCCACCGTATGCTGCGCTCGCCGACGGCTCCGGAGATCGTCCTCAAAACCGAGTCGAAGCCGGGGATGGCACGCAGCGCCACGAGGGCACCGCGGTCAGCCGGATGCTCATACGCGCGTGAGCTGATGTCGGGAAACCGAATGCGCCCCCGACGCGCCGGCAGGGATTCGGAGGTCATGCCCAGCAGATTACGTGGCTGTTGGTGTCAGTTCATCTGGGCGAAGCCACTGATCAGTCCCATGGTTATCTGGAGAATGAATGCAAGCACGAGCCAAGCCGCACCGATGATGATGCCTGCCAGTGCCTTGCTGTTCTGGAACCCGGCACGGCGCGAGACGATGTACGCCACGATGCTCAAGACCATTCCGATCGTGGATGTGCAGGGAATGATGGCCAAAATGAGGCCGACGATCCCGAGGGTACTGCCGGGATCGGCTGCTGGCTGCGGGGTGGCCTGGTATTCGGCCATGGTGTCTCCTCATAGAACGGGTGCTAGCGAAGGCGAGCGTATCGCCACCGCGGCGGGCTCACCCATGTCTAGCAGGCTAGGGATTCGTGCGTAGCGCTGGTCACCGGGTAGAGTTCAGCGTTGGCCCGGGGATCAGTTCGCCGCGCCGCAGCATTCGCCCTCCTGCTATGGGGCCGTCCCGTAGCCGCTCAAGACCAGAGGAGGTGGGGTTCGCGCATGCGTGAGTACGAGGTCATGGTCATCTTCGATCCTGACACTGAAGAGCGTACGGTTCAGCCCACGCTCGAGAGGTACCTGAAGGTGATCACCAAAGGTGGTGGCACTGTCGACAACCTCGACATCTGGGGCCGCCGCCGCCTGGCGTACGAGATCCGGAAGAAGTCTGAAGGTATTTACGCGGTCATTAATGTGACGGCGGAACCAAAAGACGTCAAGGAACTGGACCGCCAGTTCACCATCAACGAGTCGATCATGCGGACTAAAGTCATCCGGCCTGATCTGCACTGAGATGGGCGACATTGTCCACATTTTCTTCCTCGCTGGCACGTAGCGTCAGTATCGGCTGGCAGGCTGACAATGCTCGCTGCAGTGGGCTCGAC
>JBKOZG010000176.1:0-9335 GCA_046725775.1 Actinomycetota bacterium
TGAACACGATGATCGCCGTGGTGAAAACGCCCGGAGCCGCCAACGGCAGGATTACCTTTCGGAAGGCCACACCGGGTGTACAGCCGTCCACCATTGCCGCCTGCTCCAGCTCGACCGGTAGCTGCTTGAAGAAGGCCGTCAAGTTCCACACCGCAAGCGGGAGGCCGAAACTCAACCCGGGAATGATGACGGACTGGTAGGTATTGATCCAATACGGGAACCAGGTGAATGGCTCCGTCGAGGAGAACATCTTCAGCAGCGGCGGGATCAAGATGATGAGCGGGAACATTGAGCAAGCCATGATCAGCCAGAGCACCAAACCCTTGCCCCTGAACCTCAATCGAGCGAGCGCGTAGGCTCCGATGATTCCGAACAGCAAGGTAAGGATCGTCGTGGTGCCTGCCACGATCAGCGAGTTGATCAGTGAGCGGCCGAAGTTGTTAAGTGGCGAGAAGACGGCCTGGTAGTTCTCGAGCGACATTGGGCTCGGGATGAACTCGGTGCTCCGCCCTTCCGAGGGTTGTCGGAGCGAGGAGACGATCATCCAGTAGAAGGGGATGATGCAGTAAAGGACGATGGCGGCCATCCCCACATAGGAAAGGACTACTCCGATCCTCTGCTTGAGGGGACGCTTCGGGTGGGCGAGCGCCTCAAGCTCTTCTTTGCTGAGGTGTTCCTCGTGTACTTCAGCGGTCGTCGTGGACATCAGTGCGCACCTCCGATCGCCTCGCCGATCATCGTCTGTTGAGCAGCTGCATCAGGTGGCGGCTCACCTTTCTTCTTTTTCTTCTTCGGCATGCCGCTGTCACCGACCACATCGGCCCCGAGGATCCGGACGAAGACGAAGGCCACAAGGAGCACGTACAAGAACAAGATAATGGCGTACGCCGCGGCGGGACCGTACCGGCTCTGTGTTGTTTCCTGGTAAACGAACACCGACAGAGTCTCCACTCGGTACTTGCCGGCGCCGATCATGCCGTATGGCAGATCGAACATGCGCAGCGTGTCGAGCGTGCGGAAGAGAACCGCCACGACCAGCGTCGGTTTAACCATCGGCAATGTGATCCGGACGAACACCTGCCAGGTGGTGGCCCCATCGACCTTGGCCGCCTCGTAGACCTCGGCCGGAATAGTCTGCAGCCCAGCCAGTGTCAGCAGGCCGATGAACGCGGCAGTCTTCCAGGTGTCTGCTATGACGATCGCCCAGAATGAGGCCCCTGTGTCGGCCAGCCAGAGGATCTCCCGACCGAGAATCCGGTTCGCCACGCCGGACGAGTCGAAGATGAGTTTCCACATCAGGGCCGAAACGATCGTCGGGATCGCCCACGGGACCAGGATGCCCGCCCGGACAATGCCACGACCGCGGAAGGCCTTGGCCATGATCAGGGCCATCGCTACACCGAGAAGGGTCTCAAGGATCACGCAGACGATGGTGATGAAGGTGGTGTTGAGGAAGGCATTCCAGAAGCGGTCTATGGTGCCGAAGTTGCCCTGCACCGGGTTTTCTCCGGCAAAAATGCTGGTGAAGTTCTGCAGGCCGACAAAAGTCTCGCCGCCGGCGACCAGACCGGTATTGGGATCGACGCCGGTGTTGGTCTGAAAGAGGGACTCCCGGATAGACATGATGACCGGGATGCCGGCTACCACGGCGATGATGATGAGGGTAGGCGCCAGCAGGATCCAGGCCAGCCGGCCTTGACCATCGCTCAGCACGTTCTTTTTGCGCTTGTGGCCATCCTCGGTGGCCGGCAAACTCCGCGGTTCCGCTGTGGCCGTCGCCATGCGGTTACCTCCTTTGAAATGCGCTGAGCTCCCGGCGCAGCGGCTGCTGCGCCGGGAACCTTGCGGATACCAACAACTACTTGATCAGAGTCTGCAACTTGGTCTGCAGTTGTTGCAAGGCCGCATCGGGTGCGGTCTGACCTTGGAGTGCGCCATAGGCGGCATCCTGGATCGCCAGGGTGACATCACCGTACTGGACCGCCTTCGGACGTGGCTTGGCGGTCTGGATCGACTTGAGCAGCGTCGGGGTGTAGGGGAACTTCTTCAGGATTTCCGGATCGGAGTAGAGCGCCTCAAGTGACGGCGCGTTCGCGGTGGCCAAGGTGTCCGACTTCTCCGACTCTTCCGACGCCATGAACTTCAAGAAGTCCACCGCCGTACCCTTGCTCTCCGCATTCTTGGCAATGCCGAGGTTTGCACCACCAAGGCTGGACACACCAGGCTGGGTGATGCCAGGCAGCGGTGCCACATCGAACTTGCCGTTGACCTTGGACGAGCCATCGGTCTTGGATGCAAAGGCGTACACGTACGGCCAGTTACGGTGGAAGATTAGCTCGCCGTCCTGGAAGGCCTTGCGACCTTCCTCTTCGGTCCACGTGATAGCCGCCTTCGGGATCTGGCCATCCTTGAACCAGTCGGTCAGTGTTTGCAGACCCTTGGTGGCCTCCGGGGTTGCCACATTCGGCTTGCCGTCATCACCAACGATGACACCACCCGCACCATGGACAGCCTCGTCGAAGTTCACCGTCAGACCCTCGTACTTGTTGTACTGGCCGGCGAAGCACGCAAGTTTGGGGTCATTCTCGCCTGCGGTGATCTTGTCGCAGGCGGCCTTCATCTCGTCGAACGTGGTCGGCACTTCCAGGCTGTACTTGTCCAACAGATCCTTGCGGTAAAACAGCAAGCCGCCGTTGGACCTCCACGGATAGGCGTAGAGCTTGTCGAAGTAGGTCGCCGAGTCGATGGTGGGCTTCAGCATGCCGTCGGTGGGGAACTGGTCGGGTGGCAGCGGCTCGACGTAGCCGTTGGCCGCGAACTCGGCGGTCCACACAACGTCGACGTTGAGCACCGCCATCTTCGGGTTCTTGATCTGGGTGTTCTGGATCATCTGCTGCCGCTGCTGATCCGCTTCGTCGGGCAGCTCGTGGAGAGTCACCTTGCCGTTCGGGTGTGATTCATTGAACTTCGCAATCAGCTTGGGGAGGTTGCCGGAGGTGTCCTTGCCGGTCCAAAACTCGATGTCACCCTGCTTCGTAAAATCAGCCGCGGCGGGCGTCGTTCCACCGCCTTCGGGTGCTGCGCCGCCACCGCCGCCGCCACATGCCGCGGCGACGAACAGGGCACTCAGTGATACGGCCGCGATGAGTACGCGGCGCGCCGAACGAACGAAAGTCATACACGCCTCAATTCGTTGTAGAGAGGACACCCATTCGTTGGTGCCACCTCGAAACACTAGAGGCAATCTGACACAAAAGCTCTACTTCTCTCACGTTACGTTTAGATTTGTTATACGAGGCGCATAGCACACGTGGCTTCGATTTGGGAAGAGCGACTCATAGGTAGAGGCCGGTTTTCCCGTCCTGGAGTCTTTCGGCGGCGACAGCATGAAGATCCCGCTCCCGGAGCAGAACGTAGTCCTTGCCTCTGACCTCAACCTCCGCACGGTCTTCGGGGTCGAACAACACCCGATCTTCTGGCTTGACCGTTCTGACATGGGTTCCCACTGCAACGACCTCGCCCCAGGCGAGCCGGCGCCCGATTGCGACTGTGGCCGGGATCAGGATCCCGCCTCCACTGCGCCGCTCTCCGGGCTCCTTGTCGGACGAGACCAGCACCCGATCGTGCAGCATGCGGATCGGCAGCCCACCCTCGTCCAGACCGCCGGGGTTCTCACGGCCGCTCAGGTCGGCCACCACTCAGTCGCTCCTCCGACGTCGCACGATCGCGCGCATGACCAACAAGAATCCAGCAATCCCTGCGGCTGCCGCGGCGACGACCGCGACTCGACCGATTCGTAGGTCGCCACGGGCCGTGAAGACTTTGGATTTGGCATTCTCTATTTCGGCATTTGCAAAACGCTTCACATTGGCGATCTGGCGCTGCTTGATCCGGTTGGGATGGTCCTGGTCGATCAGCGCCCCGACGGAGGCAGTCAGCCGATCCCGAGTGGCTCCCAGATCCGCCTCGATCTGGGACGGCGTACGGGTGGGCTCAGAACGGGGCTGAGATGCGTTGGTGGACACGTACCCTCCCTAGCACAATTTCTGCGCACCCGACGGTGGCCGGGGCGTCCCGAATCCACAGCGTATTGCAGGCCAACCCTTACCGGCGCAGCGGCAGCGACTCAAGGCTGCTCCGGTGGACCGCTAGGGTTCTTGCATGACCACTCGGCTCAGCGACGGCGACGCGGCGCCCCCCTTTAGCCTGCCCGACGCCGACGGCAAAAAGGTGTCCCTCGCCGATTTCCCGGGGCAGCGAGTCATCGTCTACTTCTATCCCGCTGCCATGACCCCGGGCTGCACAACACAGGCAATCGACTTCACAGCCGCGATGGACGAGCTTGGCGCCGCAGGGCTGCGTGTGATCGGAATTTCGCCAGACGCTCAGGAAAGACTTATCCAGTTCCGCGAGCAGGAGTCAGTTGGTTTTCCTCTCCTGTCGGACCCGGATAAGTCGACGCTCGATGCCTACGGCGCCTACGGGGAGAAGCTGCTCTACGGCAAGCTCATCCAAGGGGTGATCCGCTCGACCTTCGTCATCGATGTCGACCAGAAGGGGGACGGCACGATCGCGGTCGCTCAATACAACGTCAAGGCCACCGGTCACGTCGACAAGCTCAAGCGAGATCTTCATCTGTAGACTTCCGGATCGCGCGCCAACGCCGACTTGTCAGAATCTGCGAACCATATTTGGTGTTGAGACTCTGACGTCAGCTAGTGGCCCCGGATCGCGCGCTGCCGTGCTGAGGAGGAGCGACGGAACATGCTTTTCGTCCCGAAGCGACGACGAAGTCGGCGGCTTGAAGCGCGATCCGCGCCGAGCGAGCTTGGCAAGCGAGGCAATCAACACTGCCGGAGTGGTGGAACTGGTAGACACGCAGGACTTAGGTTCCTGTGCCTTCGGGTGTGAGGGTTCGAGTCCCTCCTTCGGCACTGTGTTTTATTGGCTCCGGGCCAACTCGAAGGCCACCTCCTCAGCACGGCGCGTGATCTAGGGGTTGGCTAGGGCCAACCCGAAGGGGGCCTCCGATCCGGCTCGTTCGTCGCGCCTGGTGAAGCAAGCCTTGCTTCGCTGCCGCAAATTCAAGCGCGCTTCACCAGACACTCCTGCACTCGCCGGACGCGGCCTTCTCGTTACCCGGAGGGGTTAGCGGTCTGCTCGTGACTCTCGAGCTCGGGATTCTGGGCGATGCCCACCGCCGCGCTCGGAGCCCCAGTAATGAGCGTGTAACTGGCACCAGCGATCGCCGCACCGGTAATTGGCGCGACGATGAACAACCACATCTGGCTAAGCGCGGCGGCGCCGGCGAACCACGCGACTCCTAGCGAACGGGCTGGGTTGACCGACGCGTTCGTCACCGGAATGGCAACGAGGATGACCACGGTCAAACCCAGGCCGATCGCGATAGGCGCCAAACCCTTCGGGGCGCGGTCATCGGTGGCGCCCAGAATGATGTAGACAAAGATCGCGGTGATGACGATCTCGATGATGAGTCCGGCGACGAGTCCATAACCGCCGGGCGACCGATCACCGTACCCGTTCGTGGCGAAGCCACTCTCCACCGCACTGAACCCGGGCTTGCCTTTCGCGATCGCAAACAACACGGCACCGGCGGCCGATGCTGCCACAATCTGAGTGCCGACGTAGGGCAGCACGCCTTTCCACTGGAAGCGTTTCGCAATAGCCAGACCGATCGTGACGGCCGGGTTGAAATGGCCCCCGGAGACGTGCCCAAACGCGTGGGCACCGGCCAGCACGGACAGACCGAAGGCAAGAGCGACCCCGAGTAACCCGATCCCCAGCTGCACGTTGTCATCAGTGAGGAAGGTCGCGGCCAGGATCGCTGCCCCACATCCACCGAACACCAGCAAGAACGTCCCGAGGAATTCGGCGCCCAGTTTTGCAGCCAACGACGGTTCCGTCACGTTGCTCCCCCTGCTCGCGATGCGACCTCGGTCCGCGAGTCTAGGCGACCGCAGTAACCGCTGTGACGCCGCCTCATCGAGACGATCAATCAGCGGACACACTTTGCGTTCGACGGCGATAGCTGACAAAGCTGTAGCCGTCGTGTGGTTCACGGCCGGTTTCGATCCACGCGTCCGGAGCAATCTCAGGAAACGTGACCTCGCCATCGGGCTTCTGGTCGACCTCGGTGATCTCCAGGCCCGTCAGCCGATCCCAGGCGGCTCGATAGATCTCACCGCCGCCCGCGACGAAAATGATGTCGGGATTCAGCAGCATCGCCTGGGCGAATGCTTGATCCAGGAAAGGCGCGGAGCGTACGCCGTCGCGGCGCCACATGCGATCCCGAGTGATCACAAACGTCGTCCGGCCAGGCAGCGGCCGGCCGATGGAGTCGTAGGTCTTGCGGCCCATGATCAGCACGTGTCCGATCGTCAGGGCCTTGAACCGACGCCAGTCCGCCGGAATCCGCCACGGTATGTCGTTCCCGGTACCAATGATGCCGTTGGCCGCGACGGCCGCGATCGCGATGATCTCGGGCATGATCAGACTGCGATCGGCGCTCGTATGCCCGGATGTGGGTCGTACCCCTCGATCGTGATGTCCTCGAGAGCGAAGTCGTCGATCGACCTGACGCCAGGATTCAGCAGAACTCTCGGCAGTGGGCGTGGCTCGCGGCTCAACTGCAGCCCGGCCTGGTCAAGGTGGTTCAGATAGAGATGGGCATCGCCCAGCGTGTGCACGAGGTCGCCGACCTCCAAGTCGCATACCTGAGCGACCATATGTGTCAGCAGGGCGTAGGAGGCAATGTTGAACGGGACGCCGAGAAAGATGTCGGCTGAGCGCTGATAGAGCTGGCAGGACAGCCGGCCTTGTGCCACGTAGAACTGGAACATCGCATGGCACGGTGGCAGCGCCATGTCAGCCAGATTGGCAACGTTCCACGCACTGACGATGTGCCGTCGGGAATCCGGAACGGCCTTGATGGAATCGATCACGCCGGCGAGCTGGTCGATATGGCCTCCGCTGGGAGTCGGCCAGGACCGCCATTGATAGCCATAGATAGGGCCCAACTCGCCGTCAGCATCCGCCCACTCATCCCAGATAGTCACCCCCTCCTGCTGAAGCCATTTGACGTTTGTCGAGCCCTGGATGAACCACAACAGCTCAGCGATGATCGACCGAGTGTGCAACTTCTTGGTCGTCAGCAGCGGAAAACCGCGACTGAGATCAAAGCGCATCTGATAGCCAAACGTGCTTAGGGTCCCCGTGCCGGTCCGGTCGCCCTTATCGACGCCATGTTTGAGTACGTGATCGAGCAGATCGAGGTAGGTCTTCATGGCTCATCCCTCTGTTCAACGACGGTCAGCAGAGCTGGCCGATGGAGCGACAGGCTCCAGCCGGCGTAGCTCAGCCAGTAGTACCGGCAGGATGGCACGCACGGCGCGCCCGCGATGGCTGATCGCATCTTTGGCTGACGGTTCTAGCTCGCCATTTGTCATCGTGTACCCGTCGGCTACGAACAACGGATCGTAGCCGAACCCATAATGACCTGCCGGACTGACAGCGATGCGGCCTCGCATCTCCCCGAGACGCACGTGCTCGGTGCCGTCAGGAAGCACCAGCGCCATCGCACAGATGAACCGCGCACCCCGCTCGGCCGGCTGGACGTCCTCCAACTGGCGCAGCAGTAATACGTTGTTCTCCTCATCGCTGGCGCCGGTTCCGGCCCAGCGCGCCGAGCGCACGCCGGGCATCTGGTTGAGTATGTCAACCGCAAGTCCCGAATCATCGGCCAACGCCGGCAGGCCGGTGGCCGCGACACAGGCCCGAGCCTTGAGGAGGGCATTGCCCTCGAAGGTGCGCTCGGCCTCGGCCGGCTCGGGATAAGTAGCGACATCGGACAGTCCCAGGACCTGGATGTCGGGCGCGGCTGCCCCCACTATGCGCCGCAGTTCGGCCAGCTTCCCGATATTCCTGGTGGCGAGTACCACCCGAGGACGTGTCATGCGCCCTCAGCCTGTCGAAGGGCGTATTCGGCGGACTTCGACAAGCTCAGTCCACAATGTGCGATCGCCGTCATGAAGCAAGCGCGGCACGCTGCAGCCCAGTCAGCTGCGCACACCCGGTTCCGCCGAGGTCCAAAAGCTCCTCAAGCAGCTTTCGATCAAAAGGAGTGCCCTCAGCTGTTCCCTGAAGTTCAACGAAGGCTCCATCACCGGTCATCACCACGTTCATGTCTGTGTCTGCCGCCGAGTCCTCGGTGTAACAAAGGTCCAACATCGAGATGCCGTCGACCACGCCGACCGACACGGCTGCAACGGATCCAGTCAGCGGTTCAGCTGTCAGCAAGTCGCGCTCGCGGAGCCAGCTGACCGCATCCGCGAGTGCAACGTAGGCGCCAGTGATCGAGGCAGTTCTGGTGCCACCGTCGGCTTGCAGCACGTCGCAGTCCAACACGATCGTGTTTTCACCGAGAGCCCGGTAGTCGATGATGGCGCGCAGGCTGCGACCGATCAGCCGGCTGATCTCGTGGGTACGGCCGCCGATCCTGCCACGCACCGACTCACGGTCGGTGCGTGTGCTTGTCGCCCTCGGCAGCATCGCGTACTCACTGGTCACCCAGCCGAGCCCCGAGCCCTTACGCCAGCGCGGAACTCCCTCGGTCACGCTGGCTGCGATGAGTACCCGGGTCTGACCAAACTCGACGAGCACCGAGCCCTCCGCCTGATTCAGCCATCCACGGGTGAACCTGACCTCTCGAAGTTGATCATGGCTGCGTCCGTCGGCTCGAGAAGTCACCTCGCCACCTTATGCTGCGAGCGTCGGCAAATCGCGCGCCTGCCGTGCTGAGGAGGAGGGAGCAGAGGCGCTTTTCCTCTGCGAGTGACGACGAAGTGGGCGGATCCATGCGCGCGATGCGCGAGCAGCATCAGAACTGAGCATCATCGACCAACGACGTCCCAGACAGCTCCAGGCTTTGCGAGCGAGATGGGCCCATCGAAGTGGGGTGTTGCCTCGGCCAAGACACGATCTGGTTCATACCACGGCGGAATGTGGGTGATCACGACTGCAGCAGCACCGGCGGCCTGGCCGATCGCGGCGGCTTGTGCGCCTGACAGATGCATCCCATCTGGATTGCCCGGTTGGTCGAGAAAGGCCGACTCCACTAGGAACAGATCGACGCTGCTCGCCAGCTGCACGAGGGCCTCAGTTGGGCCGGTGTCGCCGGCGGCGCGGCAGCGGATCGAGGTCAGCTATCGGATGATCGACGCCGCCAACGCGCCGGCGTTGCCGTTGCGGCGCGAGCTGCGGTGGTTCGGCACGCACCAGCCCGCTTGCAAGGCGCTGGTCCACGCCCAGTACGGGAT
>JBKOZG010000186.1:0-6025 GCA_046725775.1 Actinomycetota bacterium
TTCGGCGAGCAGCGCCGGTCCGGCGGTGTGTTGCGGTAGGAGGGCGGACAGTTCGGCGTCGAGGTCGGCGGTCTGGGTGCTCAGGAACCGGATACGGGCGGCGATCGACCGAAGGGTTGAGATCGTGACTCGGTGCTCGACGCTGGCCCCGACCGGGCTGGTGAGCCGGTCGATCCGGTCGAGTTGCTTTGCCATGGGGAGGCCGCGGAGTTGAGATCGTAGCTGCTCCGGCGCGACAACGATCAGGCTCTTTAGTTCGTTGATTGCTTTGGTGCGGCTGACCAAAACACCTTGTCGGTTGACTAGCACCTGACGCAGCGCCTCCCGCAACCCGCGCTCACGCGGTGCAGCCTGCTCGGTTTGCGCGCGGGGTCATCAACATCCCCGCGGTCCTGATCTGCTTGCTTGTGACCTTCATCCTGGGTCGAGGCGCGAAGACCTTCGGCCGCTTCGAGTTTATTGTCGTCGGCATCAAGATCCTTCTCATCCACGTCCATCTCAAAGACGTTGACCGAGAGCTCACTCAGCGCATGAATCGCGGCGAGATCGACTTCCTCGAGGCGGTCGCCGCCGGGATCTTCCGACCCCTCGGCGATGGCGACTTAGCGATCCCGGACATTTTGGAAGTACTGGAGTCAATCAACTACCGGGGATGGGTCGTGCTAGAACAGGATGTCAGGCTTCCCTCTGAGCCGCCGGCCGGCGAGGGACCGGTCCGGGCCGTCGAGCACTCTCTACGACTGGTTACCTCCTGACTTGATGCATCAAGAAGCTGCAACACCGCGGCGACCACCGGTGCGGTCAACGCGAGTTCCACCGGGCCGAACAAACGGTGCCGAGCCGCATCGGTGACCAACAACACGGCAGTGTTCTTCCCGACATCAACCGCGACCACCGTCGCCGCCATAACAGGCGCACCATTGATAGACATAACCCGGTCAAGCGAAGGGTCAAGAAAGGCATCAAGAGAGTCAAATCGGCACCGCCCGAGGCCTACCTCGCCGGCGCGGGCGTGTTGGTGGGAGGCGCCGCAGTGGTGCTCCTCGCTACCACCAAGAGCGGCCGAGAGCTACTCATACGCACCGCTCAGCTAACCCTCAGCCCAGAAGCGGACGAACCGGAGTCCCAAGAGTCCGACGCGCGGGAAGACGTAGACAATGAACCGGCCGAGGACGCCGACGCCGAGGGGGAACCAGAAGAGGACACCAACGGTGACGCCGACTCCGGGGTCACAGACCTGAAGCCGCGCGATCAGCGACCGCGCAGCGCAGCCCCAGGAAGGCACCCGCGCAGGCCCAGGAAGGCGGCCGCGCCGGCGGAAAGCTAGCAACACATAGCCTTCCTCAGTCGTAAAACTCGGTGGTCATGGGTTGGTCCCTTCGATGACTTCGCCGCGGAGGATGTGGCTACGACTGTTAGGACTGTCACCGCGATCCTCGGAGCCATTTGCCTGCGCAAATCTTGTGCTGATCCTGCTCGACATGGCATGGGCCCGGTCCACCCATAACCGGATTTCGGCCGACACCGCGACGGACACGCCCGCGGCAAGCTCTAAGCCGGAGACACCAGCCGGCGCAGCGACGCACTGATAGGCGTACGACGAACTAGGTCCGGGACCCACCACGGTGGTGACCAGTGGCGAGACAGCGCCCTGGTCCTAGCACCGCTTTCGGAACGGCGACAATGCGGCCAACGTCCCTGAGCACGCTGTGACGCCTGTTCACTGTCGGCCAAACACCCCGCACAGTGGCAGATATAGGCGACCCTGCACACGCTCCAAACCCCACACTCGCCCGCATCCCACGCAGAGATGCTGCCCTGACACGGAAGAGGTCACTGGTTCAAATCCAGTATCGCCCACGCAGAAGCCCTAGTCAGCGAGCATTTGCGACCCGTGCGCGCTGGTGCTTTGGATCGACTTGACCTGTCGGGCTATCGCTTGGCGTCGCCATCGAAGGGCTTGCTGATGGCGCGTACCCCACATGTGATGACTGGGCGCAGTTCCTTCCGGTACACGCGCTCCATGACCTCCCGCTAAGGGTACGCTTGAGCCTGAGGGGTCCACGCGATCGTATGGCATCCAGACGCCGGATCTCCCTGCGCCAGCCGGTGGCACTCATTCTCGCTGGTGCCGGCAGGACCGCATCCGCCTTCTAGGGCAGGTCCATCAGCTCCACCGACGCCCCGAAGCAGCCTTCGGAAGCCGAGCCGGTTGCCGCAGCGTGGAAGCGCAATCGGGGACCCACGTGCTGGTAGCCGAGGTGTAGTGAGGGCAGACAGGCTCTCGGTAGAGAAAAATGTCGACCGGAGGTGGATGTGATGTATGAGGAGCCATATGAGCTGGGTTCGGCGGCTGATGGGTATCCGGTCCGGATCCGCGCACGCGGCAGATTCGTGCTGACTACCCCAATGCTCAATCGCGGCACCGCGTTCACGCCTGAGCAGCGCCAGGCGTTGGGGTTGCAGGGCCTGTTGCCGAGGGGGGTGTCCACGTTGGAGGGCCAGCTGCGGCGGGTGTACGCCCAGTACCGCCGCCAGCCCGATGATCTGGCCAGGAACGTGATGCTGGGCAACATGCGTGACCGCAACGAAGTGCTGTTCTACCGGCTGCTGGCCGAACACTTGGAGGAGATGCTGCCGATCGTCTACACCCCCACGGTCGGAAAGGCCATCGAACAGTACAGCCACGAGTACCGCCGACCGCGCGGAGTTTTTCTCGACGTTAACCACCCCGAGGATGTGGAGGAGTCGCTGCGCAACTACGGCCTCGACAGTGAGGATGTGGACCTGCTGGTGGCCACCGACTCCGAAGGCGTCCTCGGCATCGGTGACCAGGGGGTCGGCGGCATCGACATCTCCATCGGCAAGCTGGCCGTCTACATCGCCGCCGCCGGCTTGCACCCGCGCCGGGTGATCCCGGTGGTGCTGGACATGGGCACCGACAACCTGCGCCTGCTTAACGATGAGATGTATATCGGCAACCGACACGCCCGGGTGCGCGACCACCGCTACGACGAGCTTATCGACGCCTACGTCACGGCAGCCAGCAAATTGTTCCCGCACGCCATGTTGCACTGGGAGGACTTCGGCGCAAGCAACGCCCGCCGCATCCTGAACAAATACGCCTCGCAGGTGTGCACCTTCAACGACGACATGCAAGGCACCGCGGCGGTGGTGCTGGCGGCTGCGTTCGCTGGCGTGAAGGCCACCGGCACCCAGATGCGCGACCAGCGGGTGGTCATCCACGGTGCCGGCACCGCTGGCATCGGCATCGCCGACATGATGCGCGACGTCATGATTCGGGAGGGACTCTCCGAGCAGGAAGCCACTCGTAGGTTCTGGGCGATCGATAGCCGAGGCCTGCTCACCGACAACTACGCCGGGGCGGTGCGGGACTTCCAACAGCCCTACGCCCGCCCAGCCGACGAGATAGCGACTTGGCCGCGACGACCAGGCGACTCGATCACCCTCCCTGATGTGGTGGCGAATGCAAACCCGACCATGCTGATCGGCACCTCCACCCAATCCGGCGCCTTCACCGAAGCCATCGTGCGGCATATGGCCTCCACGGTGGATCGGCCGATCATCATGCCGCTGTCCAACCCCACGTCCAAGGCCGAGGCCGTCCCAGAAGACCTGATTCGATGGACCGACGGTCGGGCGCTGGTAGCCACCGGCAGCCCATTCCCACCTGTCAACCATGGCGGGCGCACCTACACCATCGCCCAGTCCAACAACGCCCTAGTCTTCCCCGGGCTTGGCCTCGGCGTCGCGGTGGTCCGGGCCCGGCGAATTACCGACGCCATGATCGCAGCCGCCGCAGACGCCGTAGCCGCATTCGCCGACCCCACCGGCCCAGGCGCGGCACTGCTGCCACCAGTAGCCGACCTGCGAACAGTCTCGGCCGCCGTCGCCATCGCGGTCGCCCAAGCCGCCGAAGAGCACGGCCTGGCCGAACAGCCACTGAAAGACCCCGTCAAACAAATCCACCAAGCCATGTGGCGCCCCGAGTACCCATCCTTCGAACCAATCTGACCTCGAGAACTTCAGTTTGCTCGCCAGAGCGACAGCCCCGCCCTAGGTTGTCGCTAGTACGCCCTGCACGCGCCGGTCTGTTCGCTTCGCATCTCATAGCTCAGAACGCAGGAGCCCCGCCCGTGGTTGCTCTTCATACCGCAATTGCGATCGTTCTAGCCGTCGGTCTGATCATCTGGCTTAAAGTCGACCCGGTCATCTCGCTGCTCCTTGCCGCGCTCTACCTCGGCTTGGCTTCCGGCGTCGGCTTCGCCGGGACGATTGAGGCGATCGCCGTGGGCTTCGGCGAGATCATGGCGGAAGTTGGGCTGCTCATCGGGTTCGGTGTGCTGATCGGAGCATTTCTCCACTCCGCCGGAGCCTTCCACAGGCTGCTGGATGTTTTCGTCCGCGTCATCGGCGCCACCCGGCTGCCTTACGCGCTGTCTTTACTGCATTCCACGATCCTGCCGTCGATTTACGTCGACGTGCAGGTGGTGCTGGCCTCGCCAGTGGCCCGCTCGGCCGCGCCGTACATCGAGCGCAACGGACTCCCGCTGATGGCCTCCGCCCTCGGCGCCGGCATCTTCGCTGGCTACGTATTCGTCATACCCGGCCTGGCCGCGATCTCCATCGCCGGTTTGCTCGGCGTGCCTCTTGGCAGATGGCTGCTCTTCGGGATCGTGATCGGTCCAATCACGGCGATCGTCACCAGCATCATCATGCGCCTACTACTGCGCGGCCGTCTTTGGAAACCGGAGTCGGACGAAGATGTCGACGAGGCGATGGCCGAGCAAGAGGCCCACGAGATGGCTGTCGCCCGCGCCGAGGCGGGTGGCGCCCACGCCGAGCTGGGTGCCCCTGGCGGAGAAGGAGGTGCCGCTGGCGGCGAGGCGAGTGCCGCCAACGCCGAGGCGCCTGCCGCCGATGCCGACGGGGGTGCCGCCGATGCGGCCCGATCGCTGCCGCTGGGGGGTTGCTGCTACCGATCCTGGTGCCCTTGCTCATGATCGCCTTCGGCGCCTTCGCCGGGCTCTTCGAGTTCTCCAACTCCTTCATCGCGTTCCTCGGCAACGCCAACCTCGCGCTCTTCGTCGGCCTCCTGGGTGCGTACGTGATCTTCCGCGCCACGGCAGGGCTCGAGCGCACCCGCGAGACGATGGACGAGGGCTTCCACACTACTGGCGAGATCCTGTTAATCACTGGCGTGGGCGGCTCGCTGGGCGCGGTGATCGGCGAGACCGACCTGGACAGCGTGCTTGCCGGCCTCTTCTCGGCCGATGTCGGCGCACCCGTGCTCGTGAGCATCCTGCTGGCGTGGTTCATCGCAGCAGTGCTGCACCTGGCGATCGGATCGGTGTCGGTCGCCGCCATCACTGCGGCAGGTATCATCGCACCGATCCTCGGCTCCCTCAATGTGGCCCCGGTTGTCATCGGACTTGCCATCGCGTCAGGTGCACTGTTCGCGCTCCAGGTCAACAGCAACTTTTTCTGGATGTTCAAGGCTCTCCTCGGCCTGTCCACCAACGGCAGCCTCAAGACCCTGACTGTGGCCACGTCGGTCGCCTCCGTGGTGTCGCTGCCGATGGTCATCGTCGCATCGCTGTTGGCCTGACTTCGACCGCCTCCGCTCGCTTCTTGCTGACGACTTCTACGAGGAGGAGCTCGCTACGCAGCCCCGGTCACCCTCGTCCAGGTTCCCGCGCCTATCGCCGGACGTCTGCCAGTCCCGGTTGGAGCGGCGCCGACGGGCCGAGTCCGCCCTCGTGTCGGTGGTGGCGACCAGCTACCTGCTCGGCGTCTCGACACGGCGGATGGAGAAGCTGGTCGAAACCCTCGGCGTCACCCGGCTGAGCAGGTCGCAGGTCAGCGAGATGGCCAAGGGACCTCGACGGCCAGGTCGAAGCCTTCCGCAGCCGACCGTTGGACGCCGGGCCCTACACCTTCGTCGCCGCCGACGCACTCGTCCTCAAAGTACGGGAAAGCGGTCGGACGGTGATCGTGCATGCCC
>JBKOZG010000037.1:0-11558 GCA_046725775.1 Actinomycetota bacterium
ACGTAGACGATGTCGACACCGGTGGGCTGCGCGTCTACAGCTGCCTCGATGGTGTCGTTGAGGGCATCGATTGCAGAGTTAACTGCACCCATGATCACCGGATCGAAGGGAGCCGTGGACGGGGACGCAAACAGGTGCGGATAGCCAGTCACCACAATGCGCGCCCTGGGCGCCGCATCTGCCACTTCGACATACAGGTTTGTGAGATCGCTGCCGAGCTGCACCAATCCTCCGCTTGCTGCATCGATCGCGGCTAGGCATTGGGCCTGCGTTCCGGTTGTACACGCGGTCAGCACAGCAGATAAACCCAAATCGGCGGCACCAACGGTCAGGGTCACCAACCTGGTACCTCGATTCAGCGCAGCCAGCTGCGAGTCGGTTACGTCGTCGGTCGTCGCGCCAGTGCATGTCTCATTAGCCCGCAAATGGATGCGCTTTTCAGAGTCCAGCAACGCTGGATAGCCGTTAGTGCTTTGCAGGCAGCTATTGAGGTAAGGGGGTGCGCCCTGTCCTGCCGCATAGGAGTCGCCCAGCGCAACGTACTGGATAGTGGCGGAGTCGGCTGCAGCTGGCAGCGCGCCAGCCGTCACGAATCCGGCCAACGCTACGACTACAGTCACCAAACCAGACAGGAAACGCCCCCGAGCACTCATAGGCGGGAACCTATCGTGTTTCCCCGGCTGTCGCCGGACATTTCCCCCAGTGAGGCCAACCTTTTTTGACTGCTTGTCGAAGCGCGCCCTTCGACAAGCTCAGGGCGCATGCTTGACTTAGCGGGCTAACCTCTCGCGCGCTCCAATGCCAGCCGGGCGCTCTCGTAACGCGCCTGCTCCTCCTTCACCGGAGCGACCACCAGTTCGCCGGTCACCCGCGCGATGGCGCCACGCAGAGATTGGCGTGCTTTTGCGGTACGCCGCCGCGCGCCTACCTCCACACCGATCCTGGCCAGGCCGGCCAACAGCAAGCCCGCCAGCACTCCCCCAATGGCCAACACCGTCGGCGCCGGCAGCCCGCGCCACTGCACCTCGGGAAGTGGAGGGAGCTGCAGGTAGGCCAGGAGGAAAGACAATGCGAGCCAGCCCAGTCCGACGACCACGGTCGCCACCAGCAGCCACTGCAGTACTCGAACCAGTTGCCACCACCGTCGATGCCTAGCAAGATCAAGATCAGTTGTCGCGACGGCACGGTCAACGCGGTCCGGCAACGCATCCTCGGCCGAGCGCGCCGCGCGCTTGATCTGATCGGCCCAGCCCCGAGTGAGACCCTGAGCCGCCTGATCGGCAAGAGTCCGCAACGCGGTGTCCACTCGGGCCTTCTGGACTCCGGACGTCGCGGGCAACGACGTTCGCCCGACCCCTGAAGGATCGATCTCCTTCCGCCGTTGGCCTACGCCGAGCCGATCCAGATGCAGCCGGCGCAGCGGATCAGGCTTGAACTTGGCCATCCAGGCCAAGACGGGCCACCCGGTAGCCAAGCCACCCCGCATTCGCCAGGCTTTGCCGACGGCTTCGGTAACCACGGGCACGCCCGCTGCAATGGCGACCTGCGTCGTCAACTGATTGATGCTCGACTGGGAAAGTGGGGTCAATTTGGTGCTGCCCGATGCCTCGCTGAGCTTGGCCGCTGCGACCGAAACGTCAGCCGCCAACCTGAGCGCCGCTGCCTGCTTCTCAGCGACCTGCTTGGCCAGTGTTTCCCGGAGCCCGTCGATACCTTCTCCCGTCGCGGCTGAGGTCGCCACGACCGGCACCCTGTCCAGGCCCTCGGAGGCGAGCAGTCGTCGCAGATCCTTCAAGCACTGCTCCCGTTGCCTCATCGACAGCTTGTCGACCTGGTTCAGGACGATCATCATCACATCGGAATGCTGGGCCAGCGGCTTCAGGTAACGATCATGGATAGCCGCATCGGCATACTTCTGCGGGTCCACCACCCAGATCAGCATGTCCACCAGTTGCACCAGCCGATCGACCTCCATGCGATGGTCCACTTCGGTGGAGTCATGATCAGGAAGGTCCAGCAGCACCAGACCGTCGAGCGCCGCGGCCATAGTCGGATCTGTCTCCAGCGCGTGCCGACGCGGGATCTGGAGCCAGTTCAGCAGATCCTCGGCTGATTCATCACCCCAGCTGGAGGCCATGGCGTGTGCCGTCGTCGGGCGGCGTACGCCGACCGTCGCCAGGGTGGTTCCCGACACCGCGTTGAAGATGCTCGACTTGCCCGACCCCGTCGCCCCAGCGAGCGCCACCACCGTAACGCTCCCGGAAATGGCCAGCCGCTTATCGGCTTGATCAACTACGCGCCGCGCCTCATTCAGGACGGCTGAATCGACTCGGCGGTCGCACAGCTCTACGGCCTCGGTCAGTGCCCGGAGATGATCAACAAGAAGTACGCCGGCGTGCTTGCGGCTCAGTAACCCAAGACCTCGGGCGGCCACTATCGGATCTCCTCCCCAGGCTGATCGACGAGCTCCGCATCGACGATCTCGCTGTCATCGGAAGCTTCTCTGGAAGGGATCTGGCTCACGCTCGGCGCATCGATCGCCAAGCGCCGCTCACCGGGCGGCAGCGCCGCCTCATCCTCCACACTGATGGGCAGACCACCAGCGCGGGCCGACTCCAGCGTCTGAGCCGCGTGACGCAGCCGTGTGGATTGATCAGAATCCACGCCCAGTCCGTTCAAAATCATGTGGTAGCGCACCAGCTCGTCGGCCAGCAGCGCTTGCACCCGTGCATCAAGATCATCCTTGGCCGTCTGGGCCAGTCGCCGAATCGCCTGATCCCCAAAGACGGCCTCCAAGACTCGCTGGGCGAGCACTGCGGTGCCTCCGGCGACCCCGATCTCGGCCCCAACCAGTCCACCAGTGTGAGCAAACACGACGATCATTAACGCCACACCGACCCCGTTGACACCGAGTGCATAGAACCGTGCCCTGGAGCGCTTGCTCATGCCCTCGTCAGCGACCAGATCCAAGACCGCGCCCTGCCAGTCGCGAATGGCGCGTTCCGCCTCCCGATCGAACTCAGGCGAAGATCGCGACAGATCGGCGTCGGCACTCTCCAGCAGGGCGCGGCCGGCCGCGTTGGCCCGCCACGACGCCTCCGCGCGTTCTGCTGCGGCTGTTGCCTCCTCCCGTAGCAGAGACTCCAGGCCCGACTCGACCGCGACCTTCAGATTCCCCGCACCGGCCGGCTCACCCTTCAGGGTCGCCATCACTCGGTCTCGCAGCCAGCTCACCTTCTGCTCGAGCGCCCGGAAAAACTCTCCAGTGCCGACGAACTCGTGCCAGCGCGCAAGGACCTCCCCACGCAACAGCGTCCCATCGGCGGTCTGCACCTGGACCGTACGAACTGCTTCGGAATAGGAGCGGTCGACCTCGGCCCGCAGCTGCTCGATCACCTCGATCTGCTCATCCACAGACCGAGCAAGCTCTGGGCCTTTCGCCGCCAGCGCGGCGATTGCACCATCGAGCGTCTGGTGTACGACTTCGGCGCGGCTGGCCTGATCCGCTGCCAGTGCTGCCAGCCAGCCCCGGATCGGCTGCACTGCGCTCGCGGGCAACAGACCCTCCGCGTCAACGGTCGTTTCCGGTACCGCGAACAGCGGCGAGTCACCCAGACCCCGCTCGCTCATTAGCTGGCCGAGGTGTGGCGGCACCTCCGTCATGGCGCGCGGTGGAACGCGATCCAGAACGACCGCGACGGCAGCACTTCGGTCTGCAGCAGCTCGTAGGTAGCCCCAAGGCACAGCGTCGGCATAGCGTGCTGCGGAGGTGACGAAAAGCCAGAGGTCAGCCGCTGCGAGCAGCTGTGCAGCAAGCTGCCGATTCTGCAGGACCACAGAGTCGATGTCGGGTGCGTCCAGGATTGCCAGGCCTGGCGGTATCGAGTCGTCGACGATCAGCTGCAGGGCTCGTGAATCCTTTGAGGCGCCGGTTGACCGGGCGAGTCCGGGAAGAATTCGATCATCGGTGAACCAGGCAGCGTCGCTCCTGTGATGCACCAGCACCGGGGCTCGGGTGGTCGGGCGGATAACCCCCGGAGCGCTGACCTCTCGACCGACCAGAGAGTTGACCAGCGTCGACTTGCCCGCTCCGGTTGAGCCTCCCACCACCGCCAGGAGTGGCGCATCGATGGTTGCCAACCGAGGCATGACATAGTCGTCAAGCTGACGTTGGATCTCGTCGGCGACCTTGCGCTGCTCCTCGGTTCCGGGCAGTGGTAGCGGAAGGCGCACCTGGGCCACCGCCGCCCGCAGCTCAGTAAGCGCAGATTCCAGCGGGGTCAGCTGCCTGCCGGCCATCCGCGACTCCCTATTCTCCGGGCGGTTTCCAGGTGGGGTCGACCTCAGAGTATTGGGTAGCACTATGCCCCAAGGGCACCGAAGCCGCAGCTGGCGCGCCCTGAGGTAAGCCGGTCGGCGCCGGGAACGCGCTTGGGGCTGGGTAATTGCCGCCTAAGCCGGCCGGGCCCGGATAGCTGGGCGGCGGGTAGGCGGCGATGGCACCCATGCGTCGCCGTCGCAGGGACGGATAGGCTGCTCGTCCCTCCGGCTGGATTATGGCCTTGCCACGGATGGATCTGATCTTGGCCAGGAGTTCCTTCTCCCGAACGCGACCGGTGTCGTCGATGATTCCGCGGGTGAGAGCATCTCGCAGGTATGCCAGCTCGGTAATCGCCCGTTGCATCCGAATCGTCGCAACAAATGTTTCGGGACCAGCGAACACGGCGTGCCAAAGCGCCCGCAACCGTGTACGCAACCTCGACATTGCCTGGGGATCAGTTTCTGGCAGCCAGCCCACGCGGACGTAATCAACCAGACGCTCTCGGATCAGCCGCCCCTCCCGGTACAGCTGGCGGACCACAAAGATGATCATGCCAATGACCAGCGGCAGCGCCACCCCAAGATAGATGAAGAGCAGGCTGCTGCCCTGAAGCAGGCTTGCTGTCGTGTTGAACGCCATATGCAGGAACACCGCGACGCAGTAGCCAGCCAGCGGTGCGACCACCCGCACGATCTTGCTTTTGGAACGCAGTGCGATCGCTAGCCCGATGCCCGTCATTGCGGTGAAGAGTGGATGGCCGAAGCAGGTGATCACTCCGCGCATGACGAACAGATTCTGCAGCGCCTCCAGCGGAGGAACCTCACCGAACGTGCGAGCGGCGTACCGGTAAACGCGTCCGTAATAGAGGATGTTCTCGGTGAAGGCAAATGCCGCGCCGGACAGGCCGGCCAGCACGATTCCGCTGAGACGGCTCACCCACTGGTAGCGCATCAAGATCGCCAGCCAGAAGAGCACGCTGGCCTTGGATGCCTCTTCAACGAATGGAGCGACATAGATCGCGGCTCTGGCTGCGGTCGCCGGATCCCCGTCACCAATGATGCTGAGATGCTGGGCCGCCCAGGTGTTGATCTGCGCGGAAATGAAGGTCGCGACGCAGGCGCCCCAGCCGAACGTCATGAGCCATACCCAGAACCTTTGTGGCCGGAATCGGTCTGCCCACAAGAAGAGCAAGGACAGCGGGATAGCGGTGATAGCGGCGTACTTCACCGCAATCGGGATCGCCTCGGTGCCCAACCCCGGTAGCGTGCCGCCCGGCAGCTCGCGATCAGGCACCACCTGTTGGTACAGCAGCACCAGCATCGTGGCGTACACCAAGATCATCACGATGGTGAGCCAGAAGAATTTGCTCTTCAGAAGTCGCTTGGGCAGTGGCTGGTTGAGGTCAGGGTCGCGGGGAATCCCGTTCCGCCGCAGGGCACGTATCAGCCCGTCGGGCGAACTGCCTCGCCCCGCTAGAGCCTTGACCGACATGGCACCAAGGATAGGTGGGAAGCTGCGAACGCCGACGTGCCAGAAATAGCAGCGCTATTTCTTGGCGTACCAGGAAATGAAGGGTTCGACGGCGCGCAGGAACTCACTCGGGCGATCCTCATGGCCGCCATGGTTGCTATTTATGGTGGCGAAGGTTGCATGGGGGATGCGCCGACTCAACTCACCCATGCGGTCCTGCGGAAGGTGGCTGTGCGCAGCGCCCAATACCAGGGTCTGCGCTCGGATTTGGTCGGCGCGCTCCCACCAACCAGGCGGCGGCGCGTTGCGCCACCGATGCACCGCGATCAACGCCCTCCAGTCGTAGTCGGCACCCCGAACTGGACGCCGCGGGATCGGCTTCGGCGGCGCGAGCGGATCCGGTGGTGGCATCTCCTCCAGCACGAGCAGCCGGATGAGATCCGGTCGGGTAGCTGCCAGATCGTACGCTGTGACGGCGCCCATCGAGTGCCCAACCACGATCGCCGCGAGCACGCCGACCTGCTGCATGAACCGCACGACGTCATCACGCATCGACTCGAAGGAGTAGTCCCGCATCCACTCGCTGCCGCCATGGCCGCGCGCATCCGGCGCAATCACGCGGAAGTGCTTCCCGAGTTCGGGTGCTACGTGCCGCCAGCTTTCGCTTGATGAGGTCAGGCCGTGCAGCAAGAGCACCACCGCAGCGTCCGGGCGACCCGACTCTCGGTAGTTCAGCGTTGGTCCGCCAGGCAGGCTCACGGTCGCCATGCCGGAAGGTTATCGGTATCTCTGGGCGCTGTGCCGCAGCTTTGGGGCCGGAGCTTCGGCTCAGGCGTCGAGATGGACCAGATGTGGCCACTGCTCGGCCCAGCCACCTTGCGGCGCCGAGCAGACCCAAATGGGCCGACCGCGCTCTTCGTTCTCGGCATCAGCGTCGTTGTTGATCATTGCCGCCAAACGGCAATCGGTGAAGTTGGCAGCCGGGTCGGCAACGCCGACGACGATCACCGGGCCTGCGCCCTCGGGTGGCGGCCCCCAGTCCGCAAAGGCGTTGTGACCGCTGAACACTGGACGGCGGAGGCCATACCAGTCGAGTGCGCCCGCCTCGCCGTAGTTGCGGGTGAACACGACCGCGCTGGTCTGCTGGTCAGCCGGCAGCGAGTCCACGGTGGCCCGTACGGTGCCTGCGTACTCCGGCCAGCCAATCGTTTCGAGCTGATCGGAGTCCAGGGCGGTGTAGAACGAGGCCGCGTAGGTGCGGACCGGCAGCACCGGTACGAATGCCGGCCAGGCCACCGCGGCGGACACGGCCAGGACGACACCAGCCGCGACGAGTCGGCGACCAGACCAGCGTGCGGCGAGCGCCGTGCACCCTGCTGCCACGAGTGGAACGATCGCTCCCGCCAGGTAGTAGCCCTTTCCTCCGGCGATGAGGAAGACGACCGTTGCCACCAGAAACGCCACGGCGATCGGGCGCAGCCCCGCCCAGTCAGGCTCGCGGAACAGCTGAACCAGACCGTAAACCCAGACGATGGCAATCAGCGGGGAGAACATGGCCAGCGCCAGCCCCAGCAGACCTAACCGGCCGGCGACGCCGCCGAACTCCTCAGAAATGTCGGCCCCAAGCGCCAGCACCGGCCAGTCGTGCATGACCTGCCAAGCAAGGTTTGGGAGCCACAGCAGTATCGCGATCACCCCGCCAAGCCACGGATACGGCGTACGCAGCTGTGCGCGGCACCCCGGCACGAGCAGTACGCCGAGGAGGATGGCGAACAGCAGAACAACCACCGCAGTCTTGTTGTTCAGGCCCAACCCGGCCAGGAAACCAGCAATCAGCCACAGCCGCGGCCGATCATCGCGCAGCGCATGCCCGACGACTAGAAGCACGGCGGTCCAGATGAGCGTGTCGAAGGTCGCGGTACTGAGGCGATGACCCAGTGTCACGGTGATCACTGACGCAGCCACGGTGCTGGCGGTCAGCACCTGTGCGGCTCGGCCACCGTCCAGCAGGCGTGCAAACGCGGCGGCGCAGATGACAAGCAAAGCCATCGCAACCAGGCTTGGCAGGCGAAGTGCCAGGAGGTTGTACGGCGCCAGCTCGGTAGCAAGTCGGGCCAGCAAGGGTGTGAACAGGGGCTGGTCGGGATACCCCCACGCGAGATGCTGCCCGGCTGCGACGAAGTAGAGTTCGTCGCGGTGCGGTCCGTAACGGTTGACCATGATCAGCAGGACGGCGGCGAGTACGGCCACAACCGCCCCAACCTCCCAGACTGCAAACTTCGGTCGCTCGCGCCGCTGCATCCGACGATTTTCTCAGAGCTGCTCGCGCATCGCGCGCAGCTGTTTAGGCGCGCGCACCCAGGAGCACCTCGGCAATAGTGCGGTGGGCGGGCAGGATGTTCGGCTCGTGGAACCTGACAAGATCCCAGACAGCGTTCTGGAGCACTCGCCCTAGGGTCCAGCCAGCCGCGCGTGAACGGTCCAGTCCGAGGACCTCTGTCATGAGGTCGAAACGGCGCAATAAGGCCTGTGACACATCGCCGGTCTGGACGAGATCGTCCCAGCGGTTCCACAACGCCGGCAGCAGCTCGAAACCCGAATCGCCGCTGAGCGGCTTCGGATCGATCGCCTTCCACTCCCCCGCACCGTCCAGCGTGGAAAGAGTGTTGAAGTAGTGCAGATCCCAATGCAACAAGCGATTCTCGATCCGATCTGTGATCAACTCTTGCAGCCGGTCTACACAGTTGATCAAGAGCCGGCGCTCGTCCGGATCCTCCACTCGCCGAATCGCCTCCGGCCCACCAGCCAGGGTGGCTGCTGCGACATCGCGCAGCCGGCGCAGACCTGCTGGCGCGGGCACGGAGTTTAGCTGCAATAGCAACCTTGCGATGATCTCGGCGGCTGCAAGGTCGTCCTGCATCGTGGAAAGGTCTCGCGAGGCATCGAGCCGCTCGAGCAGCATGGCACCTGAATCGGGATCGTGCTCCAACAGGCGCACTGCTCCGAGTCCTGCCCACGCCTGTAGTGCCGCAGGTTCACCGCTGGTCTCGTCGTCAACCGGCTGCAGCTTGAGCACCGCCTTCGAACCATCCCGACGAACAACCGGGACGATCAGCGCTACCGCACCGAAGGCGGTTTTCCCGTCTACCTCCAACTGCCAGCGATCAAGACAGACGGCGGCGAGCGCCGGCAGCGCTGCAATCCAGGCTCGGCCCGACTCGCCCGAGTATTTGTGGTGCGACGCAGCCAATTCGGCGGGCACGGTGACCTGACCCTCGGCGAACACTGCTCTAGGTGCGCTGAAGGTCGTTGGCGGTCCGGAGCACCGGTGGTCCACCGAGTGTTTGCTCGAGGTCGGCAGTGTTGGTGCGGACCTGGAAAGTGGCGTTCTGGCCAGCGATCAAGGTAACCAGCGCTTTATCCACAGTGGCGTCTGCAGCCGCTCGATCGGCCAGCAGTGTGACGTCCCGAGCGAGGGAGTGAGCTGTGACCTGTACGGCGTACCCGTCAGCCGTCCGGGTGACCTTCACGTCGACCGGACTCGGGTCCAAGGCCAGCTCGATGTCCTCGACGAAGGTGTGCACCCTGGTTAGGGTGTCGAACCGGGCGACGACAATCTCGGCGCTCGGGTTCTCAGGTGTGGAGAGCTCGGCGGCCAGGGCGATCGGGGTAGCGGTCCTCGGCTCGACGCTGACTTTGACGATCACCTTCGCGAGCGTGACACCGTTGAGGCTTTGGCGGCTCAGTTCCGGCTCACCCTGCCAGGCCTGGTCGGTGTCGTTGAGTACCACAACCGAGACGATGCCGTCTTCGGTGACAAAGACAACGTTCCGCGGCGCAAACGCGCGCCGGATCGCGTACCACAACGGCTTGGGACGTTCTTCATAGTCGATCGCAGCCCACGAGGTCACCGGCCAGCAGTCATTGAGCTGCCAGACAATCGCACCCGCGGTCCGCGGCCACCACCGGCGGTAGTGATCGATCGCGTACGTGACAGCACGCGCCTGATTGAGCTGGGTCGCCCAGTGCCAATCCGTGAAGTTGTCGGGCACACCGATGTGTGGGACGAGGCCCCGATCGAGCTTGCCGTTACCGTCATCGGCCTTCTGATGGAGAAGGAAATTCGTGTCGTTCTTGGGATCGCTCACCGCATCCAGCGGACGGCCGTCGACAGCGTGCACCGAGTCGATCAAGGTGCGCCAGGCAGGCGGGGCCTGGAATCCGAATTCGGAGCAAAACCGCGGAATCTCGCTGCGGTACGCGGTGTAGTCGATGTGATTCCAGACCTCCCACTGGTGGTGGGTGCCGTGATCTGGATCGTTGGGATGGACGGCATCCCCGTTCAGACGCGGTGAGTACGGGCTGTTGTCGCAGTACGGGCGGGTCGGATCGAGTTCAGCAACGATCTTGGGAAAGAGCTCGAAGGCGTACCTTGCCCCCCAGGTCCGGCGGTGCAGCGCGGCCCGCCAGTTCCAATCGGCCTCACCCCAGAGGTTCTCATTACCGCCGTTGAACAACACCACGGACGGATGGGGCATCAACCGCACCACATTCTCACGGGCCTCGGCTTCGATCTCCTCCCATAGCGGTGATTCCTCCGGATAGGCCGCGCAGGCCATCAGGAAGTCCTGCCAGACGAGCATCCCTCTTTCATCACAGCCGCGATAGAACTCCTCGCTCTCATAAATGCCACCGCCCCAGACCCGAAGCAGGTTTACGTTGGCGGCGCGGGCCTGGTCGAGCCGGCGTTCGATCCGCTCGGCGGTGATGCGGGTCAGGAAATGATCATCAGGAATCCAGTTCATTCCTTTGACGAACACTGGTTGACCGTTGATCGAAATCGTGAATGCGGTTCCGACGTCGTCGCTGGCGGTGTTCAGTTCTACGGTGCGGAAACCGATCCTCCGCTGCCACCGGTCGAGTTCTTGATCAGCTGCCGAGAGCGTCAGTGTCAGGTCGACCAGCGGCTGATCACCGTAGCCGACAGGCCACCACACCGGTGCTTCGGGGACATCGACAACCAGCGTTGCCGTTTCCGCGCCGACATCGACCGAACTCTCGAAGTAGCGACCAAGAATGTCGGCGGTCAGAGTGAGAGATGCGTCCGGATCCAGACGCTCAAGCTCGATCCAGAGCTCGACGCGGCCGGTGCCAGCGGCATCCACCGTGATAACCGGCCGCACCTGAGCCAGTCGGGCTACACTCCAACGCTCCAGTCGCACCGGCTTCCACAGACCAGCGGTGCGTAGGTCCGGTCCCCAGTCCCAGCCGAAGCTGCAGGCCATCTTGCGAATGAAGTTGTACGGCGCCGGATAAGGGCGTGGCAGGTCCCCCAGCCGTTGTTGTTCAGCCTCAGCATGAGCTGTCGCCGAATGAAGATCAACTTCGAGTTCGACAGGCCGCCCGGTCAGGTACGGCGAGATGTCGAAGCGGTACGAGCGGTGCATGTTGTACGTGCGTCCCAGCTCGACCTTGTCCATCCCATCCATGCTGTGCCCTGAGCTTGTCGAAGGGCGCGCTTCGACGAGCTCAGCGTGCATTGCACCCAGCCATACCGTGGCCACCGTGTCAATGCCGTCGAAGACCAGGTCTACCCGTTCCTCAGGACCCGGCGGTTCCAGGCCAACGCCATGCGGCACAGCTGCGTAGCGCCAATCGATCTCGTGCATCCACCGGAGCGCAGCCTCATTCCCGTCGAGGTAGGGATCGGGGATGACGCCGGCTGCCATCAAGTCGGTATGCACGCAGCCTGGCACTTCGGCCGGAT
>JBKOZG010000017.1:0-11100 GCA_046725775.1 Actinomycetota bacterium
GTCTGGGTCGTAGGCGGGAACGCGCCCAGCACGGGGCGGCCGCCTCTCGACAAGGTGTGGCTCTACGAGAACGGCTGGCAGCCCGGCCCGAAGCTGGACCGGCCTCTGGACAGCGTCGCCGTTGCCACTGATGGCAAGCGGCTGTTCGTAGCCGGCGGACGGACGACCGATTCAAAGGGCAGGTCCGTCATCAGCCGGGATGTCTGGGTCCTCAACGATCCCGCTGATGACAGCTGGGAAGTGCTCAACCGGCTCCCAGAAGAACGCGCGGGTGGTGCCATCGCGTGGGATGGGCAGCGGCTGGTCTTCGCCGGAGGGTTTTACCTCCGGGACCTGAACGGCGACGGAAAAGTGGAGAACAACGAAAACGTTAACCACGCCGACGTGTGGGTCTGGGAGGGCGGAGACAAGTGGCGCAGAATCGGCCAATTGCAACAACAGAGGGAAGACCTGGTGGCTGCCACCGACGGGCACGGCCGGGTGTGGTTTGTTGGCGGCGCCGATCGTACCGAAGGGGACCGCCGGGTACCGCTCGGTGCTGTAGATCTCGTGGAAAAAGACAGCATCACGCCGCTATCCGATATCGATCGGGTACGAAGCAGTGCTGCCGTGTGGTTAGCGGATCGTGGCGTCTGCCTGTTCGGCGGAGTGACACGCACCACTGCCAAGACGAAGGATTCCCTAACGAACAAGGTTGTCTGCGTACCCCAGACCGCGAGCCCGTCTCCGACGTTCCGGCCATTGCCGCCGCTGATCCTTCCGAGGGCCGGCGAGGGTGCCGCGGTGCGGGGCGAGACGATATGGCTGGTGGGCGGGTTCGGACCGGAGCGGAAGGACGGGCCGACCCGCCCCGGGCTCTCAACCGTGGAGGTCCTAGTTTTGTAAATCTGCCCCGTTGAGGTCCTAACCGATGTCAAGTTGCGGTGCGGGTCGTAGCGTTGGGTTTGGACGGACCGGTTAATGGTGCGCTCGGCGACTCCTTGTTTCGCCGGTACGTTCTTGTGGATTGGCGCCCGGTGCATGGTGCCGAACGTCGCGGGGGACGGTGATGCGGCCACTGCTGGCTGATCCACCTCATAACCCAACCAGCGAAACGGCTGCTGCCGGGTTGGGCGTGGCCGTTTCTTCCGGCCGGATTCGATAACACCGCCCTAGGCTGGGCAGGCAGCTGCGGCCTCCCGGTACAGCCGTAGACGCGGATGGCCGCGGCGATCGCGTCTGAGTGAAAGGGGGAATCTGTGCACGTCTTGATCCTGGGCGCGGCCGGCATGATCGGTCGTAAGCTGACTGCCCGGCTGGTCGCGGACGGGAACGTGGGAGAGTGCGCTGTCGAACGGTTGACCCTCGCCGACGTGGTCCCTCAGCAGCAGCCGGCAAGCGCCGCCGGTCAGGTCGAGTTGGTCGCCACGGACCTGGCTGCGCCAGGCGAGGCCGAGCGTCTGGTGGAGGCTCGGCCCGATCTGATCTTCCATCTTGTGGCGGTCGTCTCAGGTGAGGCTGAGGCGGACTTCGAGAAGGGTTACCGAGTCAACCTCGACGGCACCCGGGCACTGCTCGAAGCCGTCCGGGCGGCGCACACCGGCGACGGTTACCACCCTCGTTTGGTCTTCACCTCCTCGGTTGCTGTCTACGGCGCGCCGCTACCTAATCCCGTTCCCGAGGACTTCCAGGAGACGCCACTCACCAGCTACGGCACCCAGAAGGCGATCGGGGAGCTCTTGTTGGCCGACTACACCCGACGCGGTTTCGTCGACGGTATCGGGATCCGGCTGCCCACCATTTGCATCCGTCCGGGCGGCCCGAACAAGGCTGCTTCCGGCTTCTTTTCAAGCATCCTGCGTGAGCCGCTGGTCGGGCAGGAGGCGGTCTTGCCGGTCCCGGAGACAGTTCGGCACTGGCATGCCTCGCCCCGCTCAGCAGTGGAGTTTCTGATCCGGGCGGCCACGCTCGATGGTCAGCAGGTCGGCTCGCGACGGACACTGTCAATGCCGGGGCTCAGCGCCACCGTGGGAGAGCAGATCGCGGCGCTACGCCGGGTCGCAGGAGAGCAGGCTGTCCGGCTAATCCGCCGCGAACCGGACGAGTCGATCATGCGCATCGTGGAGACCTGGGCCCCAGCCCTCGAGGCGACGCGGGCGCTGCGCTTGGGCTTCGCCGCCGAGAACTCTTTCGACGAGATAATCCGGGTGCACATCGACGATGAGCTGGGCGGCGCTCTCTGAGCCGCCGCCGCGACAGGATCAAAAGCACAGGCCATTCACGTGCCGTCCGGAGTCGTGCCTCCGGTTCGGCGGTGTCTCATAGTCCTATAACACAAGTTGATCAAAGACTGGCGCGAGCAGCCCACACCCCGTCGCAGACCCAAGCCCCACGCCGAGAAGCTTCACAAGCGGACCCCTCACTGACACTGAGCGACGTGGTCGGCCAGGTCGGTGCCAAGTTTGCTGATCGCACTCTCCTCGCCGCTGATGCTGAGCACCGCGACGGCAATCTGGCATTCGGGCAGGCGGACTGTCTTGGCGAGCCAGCCCGCCCAGGTGCCTCCGTGGGTGATGCGGCGACCCGCCCGTGATGCGCTGACTCGGACTCTCCACGCGTAGTCCAGTGGCGTGCCGTCATCCAGGCAGCCCGGGGTTTCCGACTCGGTGCAGTGCACCACGGCGGGGTCGAGCAGGTCGCGGTTCAAGGCGTTCATGTAGGCAATCAGGTCAGCGACGGTGGTCCACATTCCGCCGTCGCCGAGAGTGCCGGGCGGGGCCGGCTCTGTCGTAGGTATGGGCGGTACTGCTCTCAACCAGGTCCTTGTCATCGCAAGCGGCCGGAAGATCTGCTCCCAGGCCAGCGCACCGATCGGCCGCTGAAAGACCCGGCTGACGACCTCAGCCAGCAAGACGTAACCAGTGTTGTTGTAGCAGAACCGTCGTCCAGCTGAATCGAGGGCAGGCTCCGGGTATCGTTGCAACCGCTCCAGCACCTCCGCGTTGCTGGCGGGAACACGTCGGCTCGGTGCAGTGACGTCTGCAAGCCCGGATGTGTGGTGCAGCAGGTGACGCAACCGAATCTCGGCCATCCATTCGGGCAGCTCAGGCAGCGAACCGATCAGTTTATCGTCTTCTCTGGCCTGGCCCGCTTCGATCGCTTGGGCCATCAGCAACCCGATGTACTGCTTGGCGACCGACGCGCCGTACATCACGGCCTGATCGTCGACGGGCTCGCCGGCGACACTGCCGCCCGCGCCGAACAGCGTCGTCTTCTCCGACGTCACCCCCACCGCAATCCCGTCGGCGCGGACTGCCCGCAATGTATCCGCCAGCACGACGTCGATTCGGTCGGTGCTCACCTGACGATCGTTGCAGCTCGGTCTTGCGGCGGCCGCCGTGCCGCAAGCGGACCCGTATGCGGACACACGATGCCGCCGCCGGAGAAAGTCGTGGCGCGCGTAAAGGCCGGCGTGCCGGGTAGATCTTGGGTATGGAATTCGGTCTCGGATACTTTCCGACATATGACGGCATGCGACCCGGCGAGGTCGCGCGAATAGCCGAGGAGCGCGGCTACAGCGCCATCTACTTCGCTGAACACACTCACATCCCGGCTGCGGAGACCGACCGCGCGCCCGGGCGGCCGTTGCCGGCCAAGTATTGGCGCACGTACGACCTCTTCGTCGCGCTCACCGCCGCCGCGGAGGCGACCCGCAATATCCGCGTCGCCAGCGGCATCTGCCTGGTGATTGAACGTGACCCGATCATCACCGCGAAAGAGGTCGCGAGCGTCGACCACCTCTCGGGCGGGCGCCTGGAGTTCGGCGTGGGTGCGGGCTGGAACCGGACCGAGATGCGCCATCATGGCACCGACCCGCGCGTCCGGATGGCCGTCATGCGGGAGCGGGTCGAGGCCATGAAGGAGATCTGGACCCATGATGAGGCCAGCTACCACGGCAAATACGTCAACTTCGACCGGATCTGGTCGTGGCCCAAGCCGGCGCAATGGCCACACCCACCAGTCCTCGTTGGCGGCGCCGGGCCAACCGTCCTCGATCGGGTGCTTGGGTTCGGCGACGCCTGGTTCCCCAATTACCACCCCGAGGTGTACGACCGCATCGTCGAGCTGCGCGCCCGCGCCGATCGGTCCGTCCAGGTGCAAATGATGAGCGTGCCAGCCGATCCGAAGGTGTTCGAGAAACTCCGCGAGGCTGGCGTCAAGCGGGTCGCGCGTTGGTTCCCGTCCGGGCCGCGCTGGCGCCTCGAACAAGCGCTGGAGGAGTGGGAGAAGACGATCGCGGAGTACAACCCGGAGTGACGCCGCACCAGGCACGGCGGCGGTTCGCCGCAGCCCGCGTGGCCCGCCTCGCGACAGCCGACGCCGCCGGCCGGCCGCACATCGTGCCGGTTACGTTCGCGGTCGACGGCGATGTCGTCTACAGCGCAGTCGACTCCAAACCCAAGCGGAGGACTGCGCTCAAGCGGCTCGCCAACGTCGCGGCCAACCCGGCCGTTGCGCTGCTCGTCGACCATTACGCGGACGACTGGGACGAATTGTGGTGGGTACGCGCCGACGGCACCGGCCGCGTGGTCGACCCGGAGGATCCCGAAGGCGTACGCGCCCTGTCGCTGCTAGCCGACCGTTACCCGCGCTTCGAGGCGCGGGGGGCGGTGCTCGCCGTCGATGTACGCCGCTGGTCGGGCTGGGCCGCGTCGGCGGCGACCGACGAAGACTGAGCTTGTGCTGCTGCCCGTCGACGGAGGCCCTCAGATCCTGACCTACCGATCTGTGTGGTTCACCGACGTTCGACGGGCGATCTGTTTGTCATGACCGGTGTGAGGTTAGATGACTCAGGTGGAACATGGCCGCACCCTAGCGATGGTGGCTGGTCATGCCTCCGCGGTCGTCAAGGGTGCTCGGCGTTGGGTTCTTCCGGGACAGCTTGCGCCACACCCAGCTCGCTGGAATGTGCTGATCGAACAGCACGTACGCTCCGGTTGAGTCGACCACCAGGGTGCTCTCGAGTTCTCGCCTCTCGGAGCCGTGCCCGGCGAACAACAGCTCATCCTCGCGGGCCAGCACTGTCTCGCCACTGGGCGTGAGGACGGCTTCGCCATCGCGAAGCAGCAGTAACGGCACCACCTTGAGTCGCCGCTCCCGGTCTTCGGGGCTCCGCAGCAGGTCAGCTAGGGTAACTCTGCCTTCCGCGAGCCAGCCGCCGAGTGCCGGCGCCTGCTCCTGGTCCAATTTGATCTTCCAGAGGGCGGGGAGTTCTACACCGCAGTTGTGCCGTAGCCGCTCGATGAGATCGGCCGCCCACTGGTCGCCCTGCACCGGCATCTTCTGAATGAAGCGCCACAGCATCGGCGTGCTGATCTGGGCGTACACCTCATGCGCAACCATCTCGGTCGGCACCAGGAGGGCGTCCACCCGCATGGCCTTGAATAGGGCTGCGCTGGTCGGCCGGTTCTGTCGACCGGCCAGAAACAGTTGAGGGTTCAGACGGCGCGCGGTGGCAAGCATTGACAGGTTGGTCGTGTCGTTGTCGGTGGCGGCCACGAGCCCGACGGCGCTCGCGAGGTCGGCCCGGGCCAGCACCCCCGGTTCTGAGGCGTCCCCGACGATAACCCCTGGCTCAGGCTCTCCCAGCTCAGCTGGCTCGATGATGGTGACATCGAGGCCGGCGGCCCGCAGGTCTGTGGTGACCTCCCGACCTAAGCGACCGTATCCGCACATCACCCATCGGCCGTCGCTGGGTGGACGGCCGCGCTGGGGCAGTTCCGCGCCCGGACCGGCCTCGAGCCACGCGAGGAGCTGGTAGGACGCCGGCGCGTTCAGCGCGAGCCGCAGATGATCACCGAATCGGTCGAACGGGTTGACCACCGCCGGCGTCCCGAAGGCAAGCATCCGCTCCGCGATCGGGGCCGAGACGGTCCGCGAGACGACGGGCAGTTCGGGACGCAGCAGCGCCGCCGTCATCGTAACGGCGAGGTTAGTCTCGTCATCGTTAGTGAGCGCCAGTACACCGGCGCAGGAGGGGTGCTCGAGACCTGCTGCGCTCAGGTGGTGCGGATTGGCGCCGTCGGCAACCAGGCCGGGGATGTCCGCGTGATAGGACCCCAGATGGAGGGCTTCGACCCGGTCAGAAGACTCGTCGATCACGACGAGCTGCTGTCCGAGCGCGTCAAAGGCCTTGGCGAGCAGCTCGCCCGCGCGTCCGTAACCCACCATCAATAGAAAGGGCTCACGTAGCCGCGCCACCTTTCGGGTGAACCGCCGCAACGCCAGCGCGTGCCGGAACGACCGGTCCTGGACAATCGTCAGCAAAGACCCGATCGCGTAAGCCCAGCCGACCACCGAGAGATAGATCGAGAAGGTGACCCAGAGCCGCTGCGCGGGGGTGAACGGCCACGGCAGCTCACCAAACCCGATCGTTGTCGCCGTGTAGCTCATGAAGTAGAACGCCTCGAAGAGACTGATGCGCGCCGGCTGGCCATCCGGACCGATGCCGGGGATCAGCGTGAGGCCGACCACGCTTATCGAGAAGATGACGATGAGGGTGATCAGCGGCGCTCGCATCCGCCGCATAACCAGGAAGATCGTCGAGGACGCCTGGCTCGACGACTCGATGTGTACGCGCGACGGAAGGCGGCTTATCGGCTCGCGACCGCTGAACAGCTGAGCCCAGAAGATCAACAGCGGGTTGCTCACTGGTGCACCAGCTTCAGCCGCGATGGAAAGTGACGGTCTCGATCACCAGCAGCACGACCGAAACCAGGTTGGCCAGCAGTGCGCCACCGGACAAGGAGACCACGCTCGCCGTATGGACTGCGGTCATGCCCTGTTCCGAGATCTCTTTGGCCCAGCCCAGACGACGCCTGCCGCAACGAGTTGCAGGTCGGCTACCAGGCTGGTGGCCAGGTGCACGGCGCCGATCTGGGTCCGATCACCGAACTTCAGGACGGTGGCGATCAGGCTGACAGCGAGCGCCGCAAACAGCTCGTAGATGTTGTGCACATCCGGATTAGCGATGTCGCCGATGAAGAACCCAAAGTTGAGCGTTGCCGCGAGCAGCACGAAGAAGCCGAAGATGACCTTCTCGAGACTCATGCCCCTCCTTCCCGGCCGGGGTTGCCGGTGCTTGGTCGCCGATGTCGAAGTGATCAAACTGTCTCATGCCAGGCTGGAATCGCGACCTATATGGCAGCGCGGAGTTCCCCCCAGGTTTCGCCGAGGCCCTCGCCCTGGCCGACCGAATCGGCTCGCGAGTGGGCGGCGACGAAGCCCGCGCACACCGCCACTTCAGCGTCACCTCCCGCTATGAATCGATGTTCGGGTAGGCCGCCTGGCGACTAGAGCAGTGGCCGCTGAGCTGAACCAATCTCATCCTCGGCGGCTCACCAGGGCCAGCCATCAGCGCTGTCCGGCTGCCTCGCCGATGACGACAGCCCAGGGCCGGATAGTCCATGAGGTGACCAAGCCATTGTGAATGTAAGGATCGCCGTCAATGAAGCGCTCAACGACGGAGCGATCGTCTGTCCGCCAGACAAGAACCGCTCGATCAGGTGGTTCGGCAAGGGCACCTGCGAGGATCAGGTCCCCGCGGCGATGAGCTTCCCGAGCGAGCGCTAGATGCGCCTCCCGAAAGGCGGAGCGCCGATCTAGATAGTCGTCAATCAGTACGTACTCCAGCAGGTAGTAACCCATGTGGAAAGTGTGGTACTGGCGGCGCATGCAGCCTGCACGTTCACCCACGCAGGGCGGCTGGGCCAGCGACCAGCCAGCGACCGGCCCGAGCCGCATGGCGGCGAGACCATGACGCACTCTCAGCACAAGGACTTGGCCGCTGAATCTCTGCGATTCCTGACCTGATCCTCGATGCACAAAATCATCGTCGCCAGCGGCGATCACGTGGCATGCCGCCTGGTCTTCAATGTTCACTGCCAGGACGAATTTCTCGCTCTCACCGAATGCTCGCCGGGACACCGTTCTGCCGAGCCGCCAGGATTGGCCGCACGACCCAGCACAGCTCAGGTCGGCGTCACCCTGAGGTCGGAGAAGAAGGACTCGCTACCGATGTCGACGAACAGGCCAATGTTGCCAGCGGCGGGTGCCGACTTGGTCTCGGTCAGCCTCAGCGCCTCGGTTCCGTTGACCGCAGCCGTTAGACGGGTGCCGTCGATGTCGATCCTCAGGTTGGTCCATTCGTCTGGGCCAATGTCCGCGCCCGCTTCGTAGCGGCCGTCCGGGAACTCTTCGCGTAGCCGGTCGAACTTCCAATCCGGGTAGGCGAAGTACTGGACGGCGCGCTGGTCTCGGGGGCTGGGCGGGTTGGTCTTCCATCCATTGAGCGGGCGCAAGTAGACCGCTTCGAAGTGGTCACCACCATGGGTGATGCGGTATGCGATGCCGGCGAAGGCCCGGGCGTCGGCTGGCCCTCTGCCGTTGAGCCGGCTGAGAATGTCGACCTCGATGGTGCCGTTCTCAAAGCTTGCCGGGATGATCAGGAAGGTCGGCATGTCGACGTAGTCGACGCCGGCCATTCCTTGCAGCGTGACGGCATCGGTGAGCTCGACCCGCAGCGCCCTGCGGCCTGAAACCTCGGTGGGGACAGCGGTGACAGAACGCAGCTCTGATCCCTCGGGCAACTTGGTGAGATCGTGCGTTGTCGGGGCGCGATGGGGATGTTGCATAAGTCCCTCTTTCTCGATCATGGAGCGCTGACCTCAACCAGGACTTTGCCGGAAATCTCGGCGTTCGCGGCGATCCCGAATGCCTCGTTGACGTCCTCGAGCGGCAGTACGTGAGTGACCACTTGCTCGATCTGCGGGTTCTGATCGAGCAGCGTGATGGCGGCGTCGATCTCGTCGTTGAAGCGAAAGGTGCCTCGCAGCTGTATCTCCTTCGACACTAGGGGCGCTAGGTTGACCGGTCGAGGCTCGTCGGGCAGATTGCCGACTTGGACGAGGACGCCGGCTCGGCGAGTGGCCAGCAGCAGCCCGTGCAGCGCCTGCGGCACCCCAGCGCACTCCAGCGTTACGTCGAAATGAGAGTCCGGCAGGTCCTCGACGCCGATCTGCACGGTCCCGATCGGCACCGGGCTGGCTTCCCCGAGGAACCGCGCGCGCTGCAGCGGTCCTGCAAGCAGGTCGGCACAGACGACCTCTGCCGCACCCTCAGCTGCCGCGGCAGCAGCGGTGAGCAGCCCGATCGGGCCCGATCCCGATATCAGCACGCGCTTGCCCCGGATGCCGCCACCGACCGCCAGGCCGTGCAGGCCGACTGCCAGCGGCTCGGCCAATACTGCTCGCTTGACCGGCAGTGTGGCCGGTAGTCGGCGCACCTGATCGCGGCGAACGACCAGCTGCTCGGCGAGTGCGCCGGGCGTGTGTGGCCATGTCGAGGCACTGCCCAAGTAACCGCCACCCGGCCACAGGTGTCGCTGCTCGTCGGTCAGATCGGGCTGCGCGGTACCCCACGTTGCCGGGTGAACCGTCACCGGCGTGCCTGGCTCGAACGCTCCCGTCGGGTCAAGATCAATCACCCCGGACACTTCGTGGCCCGGGATCAGCGGTTCACGGATAGCGAATATGCCCGCAGCGCCCTCAGCGTAGTAGTGCAGATCCGAGCCGCAGATCCCGACGTATCCCACCCGCAACCGCACCTCGTCGACATCTGGCCTGGTGCTGGGAACCTGCTCGGTCCGCATGTCCTGCTTGCCATGGATCCGCACAGCCCGCATGCCCTCATCCTCCCATTCGACGAGGCCCCTTTCGCAGCTCGGCTAGCAGTGCCTTGCAACGGCGACTCTCTGACCAGGGGAGAGACAACTTGGGCAACGGGCTCGGCACGGATGAGATCTTCAAGCCACAGGTTCCGCTGGCTGACTACGGCAAGGCCTTGGAAACGCTCGCGTCGGGACCTAAGGCCCCAAAGTCGTGATCGATGTCACGGGATCGTGAAAGCACTCAGGTCGGATCCACGCCTGCGTTGGGCCCATGTCCCGGCGGAAGGAATTTACTTGAGGGCACTCACAAGCTCCTGCGCGAGACCGTAGACACGCAAGGCCGAGATGCCGCCGTTGGTGAGGTCGTAATGCACGCTGTAGGACACACGCACATCGCGGCCGTTGCTGGTATGCCAGCGAATTCGGCGATGTGGCGGCCGATGAAGTCGAATTCGCCAGCCGCCCGCTGGCCATCGGGAGCAACGATCAGCGATTTGAGCTCAGGCCTGCCGTCGAACGCCTGCTCGTGCGCGTGGCGGATGAAGCCCTCGACGTCTGCTCGGCCCTGAGCCGACGGAGCCGCCCCGACCATGTCAAAGCGTCACGTCGTCGGTGAGGAATTCGGCGAAGGAGCCACGTGTCTTCAGCGCATGAAGGTAGGCGTCTATCGTGGTACGCCCTGATTCGGTGATGGTCACAGTTCTGTCTCCTAAATCAGTCAGTAGGCGGCGAGTATCGGCGCGTCCAGGGCCGTGGCTTGGCGCGTGCGTTCGGACTCGCCCACGGCGTCAAGCACTCGGAGCACGCGCCGTGCATCGGACGCCGTAATGCTTGGTGATCGGCCATGCTCGATCGCGTCGGCAAATTCCGCCAGCTCCGCCATGAGCATCATGGTGATGTGGTCGTGCTCCATCGTCGGCCTAATGATGGTCGGCTCCCGATACGGCGCGAGCGCCAGATTCATGATCGCGGCGCGCTCGCCCATGCGCGTACTGGCGTGCTCGAGGTGGACGCGCGCCACGTCACCTGGGTAACGGATGCCGAGCCGTGTAACCTCGGCCTCTTCGGCGATCGCGCGGAAGTAGACACAAGCGACTTGTCGACCAGGCCCGCCAGGCCATCCAGGACGACGTGTGACGACGCGTCGCCCGACGCGCACACGGCCCGCGCAGCGTCAAGGTTCCAACCGCCGGCGAAGACAGCCAGGCGTACGAATAGACGCTGTTCGCTGGAATCGAGCAAGTTGTAACTCCAGTCGAGCGCCGCCCGCAGCGTCTGGTGCCGCGGCGAGTCGAGACGACTGCCGCGCGACAGGAAGTCGAGTCGGTCCGCCAGGAGGTCGGCGACATCGGCCACACCCAGTGCTGGCACGCGTACGGCGCCAGTTCGATCGC